>QFNK01000098.1 GCA_003240795.1 Micavibrio aeruginosavorus
GTACGTTTACGCGGACGGTGAGATCGAGATCGTAGAACTTGAAGCGGAGCAGAACTGATGCAGCTTTTCGCAATTTTTGCTGGTGCCTTCGCGTTCCTGTTTCCACGGCAGGCACAGGGTCTCATGACCGTTGCGACAAACGCAATAAAACAGACGAGCACCCAGATTAAAAACACTGGCGGTGAAGTGTTCGGTCCGTTTTTGCCAGCAAACGTATGGACAGCAACCAAAGTGAAACAGGTCGCAGCGAAGTATGTCTTTGAATATGGCCTAAATTGCAATCCGGTAATGATCGCTGCGATGGTGAAAATCGAAAGCCGATACAATCCGAAGGCATACCGTTTTGAAAAGCATTTGAATGATGCGAGTTACGGCCTGATGCAAACCATGACAAAAACCGCGCAATGGCTTTATGACGACATGAAGTACCGCGCGTTTCCGCGTCCTACAGGTTCCGATTTATACGACGGCTATGTATCGCTTTATTTCGGTATGGCGTACGTCGATTATCTTTCGAAGTACGGCAAGAAACAACGCGATGAACGCTGGATCGTTGAAAGCTACAACGGCGGTCCGGGCAACTCGAACCCCGGCACGCAAAACCATCTGCGAAAATATTATGAAGCAAAAACGGAGGTTGCGTAATGCCATATATGCCAGTTCTCATATCCCTCGGCATCGGGGCAGTCGGAGGCGTCGGCATCGGGTTCGTCGCTGGAAAAGGCACGAGCGGCCTTGGCGACATTATCAAATGGACAGTAATCGGCGCGGCGGCCGTCGTCGTTGGCCGTCAGTTAAAGGTGATCTAATGCCATTGTTTTGGGTTTTGACTGTTGCCGCCTCAATTCCTCTTGCTGCCGTCGTTGGGTACAGGGCGGCAAAAGATCGTCCGTTTGATGGAAAAATCGTCATTCGGCCGCAAAGCGTTTATGAGGCCGAAGCGCGTAAAGTGAATGTCATGGCGGCCGCCGCAGGCGCTACCGTGGCGTATCTGGTCTATAAACGGAAATAGCCCATGGATCTTATAGAATTTTGCTTCGCTTCGGGGATCATGGGCTGCCTTATTCGTATGACGTACGACGTACACGAAATAAAGGGAGTTTTTAAAGCCATGAAGTTAGCGATGGATGAATTACAGGCGAAGGTCAGCGCTCATGATATCCGAATTTCCAACCTAGAAAAGAAAGGACAGGGGGAACATGAAAAACTGGTTAGCGAAGAGGGGTAAGGAGCCGACAACCTACCTCGGTTTGTCACAGCTTATCATCGCGGTGGGCTATCTCTTCAAATTAAATGAGGCTCCGGCGCTTGCTGATGCAGTTTTGGCTGCATCGGGGCATCTGACGTCAGGAGATTATCTAACGGGCGCTGTGGCCATTCTGGGCGGCATTGGCGGCATCTTTTTGAAGGAGAAAAAATAACATGGCTGCAAAAAAGAAAACCGCCAAGGCTGGACGCACGAAATCCGGCCGCTTCACGAAAGGCTCCAAGGCAGCGAAAGCCGCCGGACGTAAGGGCGGCCGCAAAGCCGCCCGCAAAAAGCGCTAGAAAAGCGATTTATCGGCCTTATTAGCGATGTTATAGACCTGTTGCCGCGTGAGTTTTTCTTGCGCGGCAATTTCTGTAGGCGAAACCCCGCTTTTTATCTGCCGGATGATTCGCCGGTCACGCTCTTCACGTCTGACACGTACAAGCTTTTTGACGATTGTTTCGCGTATCGATTGCGCCCGTTGCCAGGAACAGGCCGCGCCAAGTCTTTGTTGTATAATCAGAATTTGGTTCGCGCTATCAATTGATAGGAAATCCGGATCATCGAAGAGGTCGGAAACGGCAGCCTTTTTGCGCTTGTACGTCTGGCTGCGGTCACGTTCGGCTTTGAGCGCACGCAGCCGAATGATCTTATACTGGCAATCATGCGTAATGCCTTCAAGCCATGTGATCGCCAAGTCAATTTCTCGCGTCGGCGCTTTCGTCCAGATGAAATCTGAAATACTACGGTTGATTGCAGAGAGTGCGGCGGGTTGATCTTTTTCAAAGTGCGTTCCGTTAGAGTACATAGTGTAAAATTCCTTGGTCACGTTAAAACGTAAACATTATTCCAGACATGGTATAAATCGCCTTAAGAACCGCCCTTTTCTATTATAGCGTTTATTTCCATAATATACATTATCACATTTGAGGGTTACGCTTTTCCTTGTGGATTATTTGCCCCCTGTGGCAAAAATGACACAAAAAATCGTGGTCTATGGTAAATGTTGCCAGTCACACAAAGGAGATAAAATGAAAAAGTTTGTTCCATTCCTGCTTTTGATTCTCGTGAGCGCCTGTGCGTCGCCCGCGAAAGACATGACAGCCGAACAAGTTTCTCATCTCTCCGATGAACAGCTTTGCGACATGTCCAAATCCTACGCTTTTGAGGCGAAAATTGAAGTTGAAATCGGCAAACGCGACCTGCAATGCACCGATGAATACCTCGCCTGTAAACGCCAAGGATATAAGCCCAGAACCCCCGATTTTGAAAACTGCCAGAATTATCAGAGCATGATGGGCAGCGCATCCAAGCTACTTGGAAACGCCGTCCGCAACTCCAGATAGGTCAGTTTTACGGAAATTTTACCGCTCCACAGTAAATACAACTTATTTGCTAATGGAGGAAATTGATGGGAACGCATCCCCTTTATCACCTGTATCGCGGAATGAACCGCGAAGACAGATTAAAGCTTGCTGATTACTACAAACGATTGTCCGAGGACTTGATACGGGAAGTAGAAGAAGCACGCGCCGCCGAGCGTGATCTACAGCGGTTCGGCAAGCACCTGAGAGCCCGGAAGGATACCCTTAAATATCCGTGTCAGCTCTATCTCTGCCTCTTCGTCCGCAATCGTGACAAGGTCCGTCGGGCTCGTCTTCGTACGGATATGCTCCGCATCGAGTTGGCGAAAACGCGGAATGATTTTGTCCGCCGCAACTTCACGAATGATGTCTGCGATTTTATCGGGGTTGATATTCTTCATAATCAGGAAACCTTGTGTGGAAGCGTCCGCGATTATCCTCGCTCAAGCGGACTTTGACAAGCATATTGCCGTCTTCTTGCGATTGCTCCGTCACTTCGCCGTGCGTGTGCAGCCACGCAATCGCGCGCCCGTCGCCCGGCGGGATAAGATAGGCAAACACTTCATCCGCCTGTGAAACAGTCTCGGCAAGCCCTTGCAGAAGGTGTTCGATCCCCTCACCCGTGCGCGCCGAAACGGGAATCATCCGCCCTTCGGAATACAGCGCCTCACGCCGAAAATCCTCCATGGCTTCTTCACTCACCGCGTCGACCTTGTTCAGGATCTCGTATATACGCTTGTCGGTATTATAATCGATGCCGAGCTCGGTCAGGACGTTGATAACATCCTCCCGCTGCCACGGGTGATCAGGGCTGGACGCATCCCGCACATGAAGGATGATGTCCGCATATTGCACCTGCTCCAGCGTTGCGCGGAACGCCTCGACCAATGTCGTGGGAAGGTCCGCGATAAAACCCACGGTGTCGGACAAAATCACGACCTTGCCGTTCGGTAATTCCAGCCGCCGCAGCGTTGGATCGAGCGTTGCAAAAACAAGGTCCTCCGCAAAAACATCCGCGCCCGTCAATCGGTTGAACAGCGTGGATTTACCCGCATTGGTATAACCAACGAGCGCAACGGTCGGAAACGGCACCTTCTCGCGCTGTTTTCGTCCCAGATCCCGCGTCCGCCGCACTTGTTCAAGATCGCGCTTCAACTGTGCGATACGGTCGGTGATTATACGGCGGTCGAGCTCGATCTGCGTCTCCCCCGGGCCGCCCATAAATCCGCCCCCGCCGCGCTGACGTTCAAGGTGCGTCCAAGACCGGACGAGGCGGGATTTCTGATATTCCAGCATCGCAAGATCGACCTGAATGCGCCCCTCTTTCGTTTGCGCCCTTTCCCCGAATATTTCGAGGATCAAACCCGTACGGTCAATGACTTTGACATTCCATAGCTTTTCAAGGTTCCGCTGCTGTACGGGTGTCAGCCTGTAATTCACGACGACGACAACCGGCTTTTCCTCTTCGACAATGCGGCCGATTTCCTCCGCACCGCCCTTGCCGATCAACTGCGCCGGGCTGATGCGGGAAACCTTGACGACGCGCGTGCTGGATACTTCTAGATGGATGGCATGAACCAATCCTTCCGCTTCCTCAATCAAATCCTCGATCGCGCGGTGATAACGCGTCGTTTCGCGTTCCACCTTGACGGGCAGAACCGGATGAACGACAAGCGCGCGATCAATGATTTTTGTAGAAGTCTGTACGGCCACGAAGGTTAAAGCTTACGCAGCGCTTTCAGTTCCAGGAGCAGCGTCTTCACCTTCATAGAAGTTCAGCGGGCCGCCCGGCATTATGGTCGAAATCGCGTGCTTGTAAACAAGCTGCACATGGGAGTCACGGCGAAGCAGAAGCGAGAAATTGTCGAACCAGGTGACAACGCCCTGAAGCTTTACGCCGTTGACGAGAAAGACCGTCACGGTCATTTTTTCTTTACGGATTTTATTCAGGAAAACGTCCTGAACATTTTGAGTTTTTTCCGCCATAGTTTTCCCTAATTCGACCTATTCTTAAAAAATTTTCTATATGCCGTTTTTAGAAGGTTTGCCTTTTATCAGCAAGCTTTCTTTTCTTTGGCCAAACCCAGGAATTCCTGAAGAATCTCCTGCAATTCCATTAAATTATGAACGATATAGGCAGGCTTATACTTGGCGATCAGCTCATCCGCCTTGGGTGCATGGCCGCGTATGAATACAACCGGACATCCAGCATCGGCGGCGCATGACAGGTCGCTTTCCGTATCCCCGACATAAATAATATCCGAAATTTTCAGCCCCCGCGCATCCTGCGACAAAGCATATAAGAGCGGCGCACCGGATGGCTTGTCGGCGGACGCGACTCCTGCCCCGTTGTAAACGCCGAAATATCCCTGCCATCCCAGGTGCTCAACCTCGCGGCGGAGAATGTCATTGCGCTTATTGCTGACAAGTCCCATGGGAATGCCTGCGCCCTGCAGCATATCGAGAACGTCCTTCGCACCGTCGATCAACGACAATTGCTGGAGGTGATTATCAGAGATAAACTGATACAGCATATCCTGCGCTTCCTGCGCGCGGTTACCATAGATTGTGGGATACAGCTCGCGCGTGGAATGAACCATCGCTTGCATGTATTCTTCCCGCGTCCATGGGTGAAGTCCCATAGTAACCCGGACATGGTTATGCGATGCATATAACAAAGGCAGGGAGTCAACGAGCGTGCCGTCCCAGTCAAAATAAACACCCTTCATAATCATCCCACCGCTTTCTTAAGGTTCGCCGACGCGCCGTCTTCCGCGCCGTCCTGCTTGTCGCCGCTGCCGGACAGCTCCAGCGATTTCAGTTTTCTGTGAAGCGCTGAGCGCTCCATTTCGACGAACGCGGCCGTTTTAGAAATATTCCCGCCAAACCGTGCGAGCTGGCGGTCAAGATAATCCCGCTCGAACGCTTCGCGCGCTTCACGGAGAGGATACGTCATGTAATCCTGCATCGATGCGGCGCGGCTTTCGCCTTTCGGCGCTTCGCCCGTGATTTCCGGCGGCAGGTGCCTTTTCTCGATCGGCTCTTTCTCGCCGCCGCCCATGATCATAACCCATTCGATGACGTTGCGAAGCTGGCGCACGTTTCCGGGCCAGTCGTAATCCTGAAGGGCGATCGCCGCGCCTGCCGTAACCTCACGCTCCGGCTGGCCGGACTGTTTCGAATACATCTTCACGAAATGCGCCGCCAGAGCAGGTATGTCATCCCGCCGGGCGCGCAATGTCGGAATGGAAACAGGAACGACATTCAGGCGGTAATACAAATCCTCGCGGAATGATCCGTTGGCAATCGCCTCGGTCATGTTGCGGCTGCAACTCGCAACGATGCGGACATCGACCTGAACCGGATCTGTGCCGCCCAGGCGCGTAAACTTCTGCTCCTGCAAAACCCGCACGATCTTACCCTGCGTTTCGACAGGCATGTCGCCGACTTCATCGAACAGCAACGTCCCGCCATTCGCCTGCTCCAGAATACCCTTCTTAACGCCCCCCGCCCCTTCCGAGCCGAACAACTCCTCTTCGAACCGGTCGGGATGAAGAATGGCACAATTCAGCGCCATAAAAGGCGCATCCTTGCGGGCGGACAGCTTATGCAGAATACGTGCCGCGACCTCTTTCCCCGTGCCGGAATCGCCCGTGAAGAAAACACGGCTGTTGGCATTGGCCACTTTATCAAGGGCGTTATACATTGCATTGAAAGCACCCGAGGAGCCGATCATTTCAACAGGCGCATCCTTGCGCTCCTTCAAGGCCTCGTTCTCCTTGCGAAGGCTGGCCGTTTCCAATGCCCTTTCGATCATCAGCAAAAGCCTGTCGGACTTGAACGGCTTCTCAATAAAATCATACGCACCGATCTTGATCGCCGATACCGCCGTTTCAATAGTGCCATGCCCGGAAATCATGATAACGGGAAGGTGCGGATTGCCTTTTTTGACGGTCTTCAGGATTTCAAGCCCGTCATGATCACTATTCTGAAGCCAGATATCGAGGATCATAAGGTCCGGCGCTCGCACGCCGACTTCTTTATACGCATCCGTAGAGTTGGCCGCCTGGCGCGTGCCATAGCCTTCATCCTCCAGAATGCCTTTGATAAGCTTCCGGATATCGTTCTCGTCGTCCACAATTAGGATATCGATACTCATTTTATCAATCGGTCTTTCATCATAAAAATATTCAGGCCGCTTTGCCTTTTTCCTGCGCGGCGCTTTCCGGGGCAGGCAGGACAAGGCTCACATTCGCACCGCCGAGATCTTTCCATCCGTCCAG
>QFNK01000099.1 GCA_003240795.1 Micavibrio aeruginosavorus
AATTCATAGCGTGCGGGCGTCGGCCATTTTACTTTCACATCCGCGACGTTGACGGAATTTTTCCAATCGAACGCCGTCGGCAAACCGGCATCGCCCGGCGCACGCCAATAAATGTACCAATCATCATCCATGGAAATTTCCACGCCCATCGGAACCGACGTCATCGCGCCAGCGGAATCGTACGATGATAATAGTTTTCCACGCAGATAATCCGCCGATGACTCGACCTGTGCATGCGCGGAGAAAGAAGAAAGTGCGCTTGCGCAAAAAAAGATGGTGAGGATTTTTTTCATGGGGGGTGCTACTGTTGCTATGAGATTCCGTTTCTGAAATTATATGCGTCATGGATTCAAAACTCAATTCCTCCTCCTTCGCTTCCCTTAAAGGACATCTGCTCATTTCCATGCCGCAGATGGATGATTCGCGCTTTCAAAAGAGCGTAATTTTCATCGGCGCGCATGACAGCCGCGGCGCAATGGGCCTGACCATCAACAAGCCGTTGCAGACGATCGCGTTTGCCGATGTTCTGGAGCAGGTCGGCGTCATGTCGGAACGTCCATTGGACCCGTATATCAAGTCCATGGGCGTTCGCACGGGCGGGCCGGTGGAGGAATCCCACGGTTTCCTTCTGCACAGCGCGGATTTCCGCCAGAAAGACACCATCCTGATCGACGACTTCTTCGGTATCAGCGGCACGGTCGACGCCCTTCGCACCATGGTCAGCGGATACCGTCCGGAGCGCATGATCTTTACGCTTGGCTACGCGGGATGGAGTGCGGGACAACTGGAGCAGGAGATGCAGGACAATATCTGGCTTTCCGTGCCGGCGAGCCCCGAACTTGTCTTCAACACAGACCCTGAAAATATGTGGGAAAACGCGTTCGCGATTCTGGGGATCAGCCCCGGTCTTCTGTCCGCATCCGCAGGGCGTGCATAGAATAATCCTCTAACGTCAATCCAAAGAGAACATGATCGGCGCGGACGCCGTCGATCTGGACATAGGATTTTGCAAATCCTTCTTCGGCAAAGCCGAGGCGCTTCAGCATTGATTTGCTTTTTTCATTGTGGGGCAAGGTTGCCGCGTTGATGCGTTCAAACGCCAGTTTCGTGAAGGCATGTTGCAGCACAGCCGCGGCGGCTTCGGTCATATAGCCGTGGCCCTGCGCGTTTTCGGCAAGCCAGTATCCGAGTGATCCGTATTGCGCGGCGCCGCGCGCGACATTGTTTATGTTCATGCCGCCGATCAGTGTTTCATCCTTCAGGAGAACAAGAAACGCGTAAGTGCGGTCCTCTATCCAATCACGGTTCAGCCTTGCCACACGGCGTTGGAAGAATTCCTCCTCCAGACATTTCGGCGGCCATGCGGGTTCGAACGGCTTCAAGTAATCGTAGTTTTCGGCGCGAACCTTGCGCCATTGCGGGTAATCGTCAATGACGGCAGGACGCAAAACCAGACGCGCGGTTTCCAGACGGCAAGAGGGAGCCTTCACAGGAAGCGCCTCCCTGCCCTTGCCGAGAGAAAACATTATGCGGCCAGACGCTGGCGGATTTTGTCGTAGTCTTCGAGGTCCTTTACAGGCCCCAGCGCCGCGAGTGTCGGTTTGCCTGTAAAGATTTTCTGCGCTATTTTCTGCACGCTGTAAACCGTCACGGCATCTACCTGCGCGATCAGGCGGTTGACGTCCGGGGCGCGGTTGAAGTTGATGAGGTATTTTGCCTGTCTGTTCGCGCGGGAGAGCATCGACTCGCGGCTCATCAGAATGCCTGCCTTGATCTGCGCTTTTGCACGGTGCAGTTCGGCTTCGCTGATCGGCTCCTGCATCATCTTCACGATTTCCGTACAGGTTACGGGAATCAGGTCTTTCAGGTTTTCATCGCCGGTTCCGGCGTATATTTCGAACTGCCCGTCATCGTGATAAGACGAGTGGCTGGAATAGATCGAGTATACCAGCCCGCGTTTTTCACGCACTTCCTGAAACAGGCGGGAAGACATGCCGCCGCCGAGGACGGTGCCGAGGATAACGGCGGAATAATAATCCGGGTCGTCACGTTTGATGCCCTGAAAGCCCATGACAACGTGCGCCTGTTCCAGTTCTTTTTCCACGCGCTTGTCGCCGCCGCTGTATTTCGCGGCTTCGTAAACCTGATGCGTGTCCGGCGGAAGGTCGGCGAACATCGTGCGCGCCATTTCCACGAAGGCTTCATGATCAACGTTTCCGGCAGCGGAAATTACTAGCTTTTCCGGCGTGTAGAAACGGTGCACGTAATCATACAGCGTTTCTTTTTTCATGTTCTGGACAATGTCTTCCGTGCCGAGGATCGGCGCGCCCAGAGCCTGCCCGGGATAGGCAGTTTCTTGATAGTAATCAAACACGACATCGTCCGGCGTGTCGTTCGTCATACCGATTTCCTGGATGATGACGCCGCGTTCCTTTTCCAATTCGGCATCGGGAAAGGTCGGGCGCTGAAGGATATCGGAGAGAATGTCCATCGCCAGCGGCATATCGGTTTGCAGCAAGTGGACATAGTAAGCGGTGATTTCACGACTGGTATAGGCGTTGACCTGACCGCCGACATCCTCGATCGCCTCCGCGATCTGGCGGGCGGTGCGCGTCGGCGTGCCGTTGAACATCATATGTTCGACCATATGGGCTACGCCGTTGTGTTTCATGTCTTCATGGCGCGTGCCGACATCAGCCCATACGCCAAGCGCAACCGTTTCCATTTCGGGAACCGTGTCGGTGATGACCCGAAGGCCGCTATCGAGTGTTGTTGTCTTGATGCTCATTTCGTTACATTCTCTCTTACAAAGGCCTGCAAAGACTGCAGATCGTTTTTCAAAACCGTAAACCGCTCCTTCCTGTCATATAAATCCGACAGGTGCGGCGGCAAGGGCGGGCGGATTCCCGTCGATTTTTCAACGGCATCGGGGAATTTTGCGGGGTGCGCGCAGGCCAGCGCCACCATGGGTGCGCCTTTGTGCTCGCTTGCCCAGGCACCGTGAAGACCGACCGCCGTGTGCGGATCGACAGTGTAACCCGTTCCCTTGTGGCATAGCGCCATAACGAGGGACGTTTGTTCGTCGGAGCAGCGGTGCGCCTCGAACGTCGCACGGACGCGTTCCATTTCTTTTTTCGGCAGGTCGTATTCGCCGCTCTGACGGAAGGACGCCATCTTGGCGCGCAGCTCGTCCGGATTACGGTCCAGAACATCGAAGAGGAAGCGTTCAAAATTGCTGGAAACCTGAATGTCCATGCTGGGTGACAGCGAAGGCTCAACCGTGGCGGCCGTCATGGTGCCTGTTTCGAAGAAGCGCGTCAGAATGTCGTTGCGGTTGGAAGCGATTACCAGCTTGTCCACCGGCAATCCCATTTTCTTCGCGCAGTAGGCGGCATAGACATTGCCGAAATTTCCCGTTGGCACGGAGAAGGAAATTTTCCGCTCCGGCGCGCCGAGCGCAACGGCGGCCGCGAAATAATACGCGATCTGCGCCATGATGCGCGCCCAGTTGATGGAGTTCACGGCGGAGAGATTCATTTCGCCGCGGAACAATTCATCGGCAAACATCGCCTTGACCGCGTTCTGGCAGTCATCGAAGGTTCCTTCGAGCGCGACGTTGAAGACGTTCGGCGCATCCACTGTTGTCATCTGGCGGCGCTGAACTTCGGACGTGCGGCCATGCGGATGTAGGATGAAGATGTTGATGTTCTTGCACTGCCTGCAAGCCTCGATGGCGGCGGAACCCGTATCGCCGGATGTTGCACCGACGATGGTGACGCGCTGTCCGCGCTTTTCAAGCACGTAGTCGAACAACCGGCCGAGCAGTTGCAGGGGGTAGTCCTTGAATGCCAGTGTCGGGCCGTGGAAGAGTTCGAGAACCCACATATCCGTTCCGACCTGCACCAGCGGCGCAACGGCTGCATGGCGGAATTCATTCTCGTACGTCTCGACGATCATGCTGTATAGATCGGCCTCAGGGATGTCGCCGCCGACAAAGGGTTTTGCGATTTCAAAGACGATGTCGGTGTAGGATTTTCCCTTGAGCGCGGCCACATCGATCTGCGGCCATTCGGTCGGCACGTAAAGGCCGCCGTCGGGCGCGAGACCGGACAAAAGCACTTCGGTAAAGCTTTTCGGCGCACCTTCGCCGCGGGTCGATACGTACTGGATCATGGCCTAGTTAAACCACAGAATTCGAGGGATTCCAAGATATTAGGCGGATTCCAGATAGCGGCTCTGGAGGTGGGCGATCAGAGGGCCGGGCGTCAGGCGGGAGCCGGTGACATGTTCGAGCAGCTCGTCCGTACGCATCAGGCGGCCAAGACCGTAAATGCGTTCGGCCATCCATGCCTGCACGGGAAGGAAGTCGCCGGAGGCCATCAGGGACGGTATGTTCGGAATATCTTGCTTCATGCGGTCATAAAGCTGCGCCGCGACCATGTGTCCAAGCGTGTAGGACGGGAAATAACCGAATTTTCCGACGAACCAGTGAACGTCCTGCAGACAGCCCTGCGCGTTGTTCTGCGGTTCGACGCCCAGCGTTTCCTTCATCGCGGCGTTCCACGCATCGGGAAGTTCCTTGACGGTCAGGCGGCCGCCGATCAGTTCGCGCTCAAGCTTCATCCGCATGCGGACATGGAAGAAATATGTCACCTCGTCCGCGTGCTTGCGGTCTACGCCCGGGCGCACGAATGTTTTCAGGCGGTAGAGGTTTTCCGCCGTCATCGCAGGGTCGCCGAATTTCTGGAACAGGCCTTCGACGCGCGGTGCAAGATACTGGAAGAATTCGCGCGTTCGGCCGAGGATCATTTCGACGAGCAATGCCTGCGATTCCTGCATCGCCGCGCCGAGGTCCTGACCAACGGGTTGATAGCGCCACGTATCGCGCGGCAGACCCTGGATATAAATACCATGGCCGCCTTCGTGCAGGGCGCTCTTCATCGAGTCCAGGAAGTTCGTTGCGTCGCTGGTCTTGATGACCAGACGTGTATCGTCGGGCGTTCCGCCCTCGACAGGATTGTGGCCGGTTTCATAAAGTCCGCCGCGCTGAAAATCAAACCCGATGCGTTTGAGCAGCGATGTGTTGAGCCACAATTGCTGCGCCGCCGGGAACGGTCCGGTCAGGGGGATAGGTTCCGCGCGCTTTCCCTGTTCGTCCAAAATCCATGGCAGAATTTCCTTCAGCTTTTCCTCCATGCGGGAGAAAAGCAGCTCGACCTCATCCAGGCGCGCGCCCGGCATGTACTCGCGCATTAATGCCTGATAAGCGGGGTCGGTCGCGTGGTCGTTGTCGCGCAGGATTTTTGCGTCGGCGATGCGGCGTTGAAGGTCGACCATGTTTTCAAGGAAGGGGCGCGCCTCCTCCCAGTCGTCAAATCGCAAAACGTCGCGGTGCTTGCGCTGGCCTTCATAGGCGAGCAGCGCCTTTTGCTCCATCAGGTCGGGCGGCACCTGTGATACGTGGCGGTAAGACGTTTCCATTTCGCGCAGGTTGGCGCTATCCCAAGGGTCCCAGCTCTCAGGAGATTTTCGCTGGTGCGCGCTTGCCTCTTCGATCGATCTTGCGACCTTCTCGTCGGCAAGCTCTTCATGCATTTTGCGGTAGAGGAAAGCGATCTGGCCGAGGCGGCTTTTGTATGCGCCGTCCGGCATGGCGGTCAGAAAGTCACGGCCGAGCGTTTCGGTGACTGCGGAAAGACGGCCGATATCCCGGAACCGCATTTTGAGATCCATGTAGGCGGCGGAAGGGTGTTCTTCATACTGTTTGGTGCCGGGCGCGTCATCCGGTTTTCGCGGCGGCGGGAGGCGCAGCAGTTCCTGCGGCAGGGAACCGGACAAGCGCGTTCCAAGAACCGGCAAGCCGCCCGCCCATTTTCGAACCTTGTTCCAGTAATCTTTCGGGGATGCCACGTGCTATTTCTCCATCCGGTCTGACCTTAACTTAGGTGCTACAGGCCAAGTATGGTCATAATATGACATCCCGCCCATTTTCCCAAACCAATAAAAGGCAAAAACGATCCCGCAGCGTACGAACCAATAAGAACGCCCGCACAGGGCATACCTGTACGGGCGTTTAAAAAATAAAAAGTCCGGAAAATTATCCGAACTTATTTCTTTTTCGCTACTTTCTTAGCAGCCGTTTTCTTTGCAGGCGCTTTTTTAGCAGCTACTTTTTTAACGGTTTTCGTAACTTTTTTAACTGTCTTCTTAGCAGGTGCCTTTTTAGCAGCTACTTTTTTAGCGGCTGTTTTTTTGGCAGGTGCTTTTTTAGCAGCTGTTTTCTTGGCAGCCGTTTTCTTAACAACGGACGTAGCCATTTTCTTCACTGCTTTTTTAGGAGCTGCTTTTTTAGCAGCTGGTTTCTTGGTTGTAGCCATAGTTTCCATCTCCTTCGGTTTTGGAAAAATTTTCTCCTGAGGATGTCAGAAGAAGGTTAAGAAGTACTTACACGCGAATCAGTGTATCTCATTTTCAATATAAAAAAAATCTTTTCTAAGAGGGGTATACAAAAATCCCCAACTGTGTCGTTTGAGTCACAGTCAGGGATTCTAAAAACATGGCAGCTACCCTATAAAGAGGAAGCGAATGATTAGATCATTCCCACTCGATCGTGCCGGGCGGTTTCGATGTGATGTCGTATACGACGCGGTTGATGCCGCGCACTTCATTGATGATGCGTGTTGCAACGCGGCCAAGGAAGTCATGCGGGAACGGATAGTAATCCGCCGTCATGCCGTCCGTCGATGTCACGGCGCGGATCGCGCAGACGTGATCGTATGTACGCTCATCCCCCATGACACCAACGGTCTTGACGGGAAGAAGAACGGCAAAGGCCTGCCAGATCGCATCGTACAGTCCGGCGGTCTTGATCTCTTCTA
>QFNK01000100.1 GCA_003240795.1 Micavibrio aeruginosavorus
TTCGAAGCCGCCGCCTGGTACTGGCACTTTGTTGACGTTGTCTGGCTCTTCCTCTTCGTCGCCATCTACTGGTGGGGCAGCGTTTCCTCGCTGCACGGCTAGGAAGCCCTCTATAAAATTTGCAAGTCGCGCCGAAAGGATAAAGCTATGAAACTTCCGATCGGCGCGACTTTTTTTACGGTCACGGGTGTGGCCATTCTGATCTCCCTCGGCACATGGCAGGTACAGCGGCTGGAGTGGAAAAACGATATCATCCAGCGCCTGAACGAAGGCTATGACCGCGCCGCCTCCGCCCCTCCCATAGAACAATCGCAACTGGACGCCTGGGCGGCCGAGGAAGCGCCGATCGGTTCCGGCAGCATCGTGGGGCAGCTTCAACGCGACAAGGCCATCCTGCTCGGCCCCAAGACCGAAGACGGACGCATCGGATACCACCTCATCGTCCCCGTGACGCTTCAGGATAAACATATATTGCTCGCCAATATCGGCTGGGTCAGCGATCTCTGGAAAGACAATTTCGAAGACAGGCTTTCCGTCCTGCCGCAGGAATCGATCCTGCTCAGCGGCGCGATCCACAAACCCGACTGGTCGTCCTTCGCCTCGAACAACAGCCCTGAAAACGATCTCTGGTTTCGTCCGGACATAGCGGAAATCGCAAAGGCGAAGGAGCTTGAGAATCCTTATCCGTACATGATGTACGTCTCGCATACGGAGCCGGAACTGCAGGATGTAAAACCCCACGCCGAACGCTGGCTGCCGCGCAACAAGCACATGCAGTACGCGCTCTTCTGGTACGCCATGGCACTCTGCCTTGCGGGAGTGTATGGAGTTTATATCTACGGCCGCAGGGACAAATAACACCCTCTGTAATTTCGGATGCCGCATGCGTACGCGATACCCTCAGGCATGAAACATTGACCGAAAACCCGCTCTAAAAGAAGTGCGTACAGTCCGAACGGCAACTAAAGCGCAACATACACAAGAACCGAAGGCATCCTTAGACATAGAGAAAATTATGCTTGAGATGTTCGGGCATGAGCGCAGATCTCATGGAAATGCCGCCGATACATTAGCGCGCAAAGCGGTACAGGAAAAATCACTGAATACACAAAAACAAACACCCCCTTACGGGGGTGTTCTGTTGGGATATTCCCGAATGGTTTTAGTTGAAGTCTTCGTCCGCTTTCACGTTACGCTGCGCCACCTTAACGGAGCCGCCGGAGAGCGAAGCGTACTGGTTGCTGACTTTTTCAACGAAGCGTTTGAATTTCTTCAGGTCCGCTCCGGCCAGTGCCTGACCGATCGGCAGGTTGACGCCGCGCGGGTTGACCTGGGATCCGCCGACCAATACTTCATAATGAAGGTGCGGGCCTGTGGAACGGCCGGTCGTGCCGACATAACCGATCAGCTGGCCCTGCTTGACGCGCGCACCCGGCTTCACGCCCGGCGCGATCTTGCTCATGTGGGCATAAGCCGTGTCGAGATCATTGCGGTGGCGGATGCGGACATAGTTACCGTAGGAGCTGAAACGTCCGGCCTTTTCAATACGGCCGTCACCGGCGGCAAAGATCGGCGTGCCTGTCGGCGCGGCAAAGTCGATACCCTTGTGCATCTTGCCATAGCCCAGAACAGGATGGCGGCGCATACCGTAACCGGAAGACATGCGGGCACCGTCGATCGGCGTCTTCATCAGTGTCTTCTTCGTGGACTGGCCGTCCGGACCGTAATAATCGACGCCGCCGTCGCTTTCATAGCGGTACAGCGGAATATGACGGCCGCCAAGCGTCAGGCGCGCATACTGTATCTCACCCGTTCCGGCGATGAAGCCATCGTCGGTCTGCTTTGTGTCATACATGACTTCCAGAGCGTCGCCCGGCTGGACGTCGCGTTGAAAGTCTACGTTTTGGGAGAAGATTTTGATTGCGTCTGCAACGACGTCTTTAGGAATGCCGGCTTTGGCTGCGGAACCGTAGAGGGAGGATTTGATGACTGCCTTCTGGGCAACGACCACAGGTTTGACCTGCTTTTCTTCCATGTTCGATTCGAAACTGTCGCCGCTGCGAGAAACCGTAAGGGTCTTGAGGGGGTTCAGCTTGATCTTCAAATTCGTCAGCTTGTAAGCCCCCTCTTCCGTCTCGTGCGGCTCGAAGTGCATATGGATGTCCTGACCGGCTTTCAGATCGCGCGGTTTGAACTCCTTGCTCATCGCGGTGATGATCTCATGGACCTCACCGACGACAACGCCTTCTTTTTGCAGGACCTTGCCGAGGGCGTCACCCTTGCCGATCGTCACGATACGGTCGGACGGTGTGACAGGCTGCTCGAACTGCGGAATGGAGGAGAGGTTGATCTGGCCGTATTCGCTGGCCTCGGTCATCTCGTCATCGGCCAGCGGCGCATTGGATGCGGCGACGGACGGCTCTATATAATTGTAAGCCTGAGCGGCGGAAGCGAGTTCGAACTGAACCGGAAGGCCGGAAAGCGGCGAAAACGCGATAGCCGTAGGAAGAGCGGCAGCCATAACAGCGGTCGCGCTTGCGACGTAGCGCAGCCTCAGGCGATTGTTTTTGGTGAATACGTAGCGGTGGCGAAGACCCAAATGCTTTGCCATGAACGCGCAGGTATTACCCAGGACATTCTTCAGAGGCATTTCACACCCTTGTCAAAATTTTTCATCATTCGTCTCTATACGTGCACCGGAAAGCACGGTTTCCTTCTTAAAGCCCTTCGGCTCCTCAGTTGGTCAAATAACGATGTTTGCTTATTTGATCGATGGTTGGTTTCTCGATAATGGTTCGTAATAAGTTCTACTTTGTGTTCCGGTAAGTGCGAATTGTTAGCATAGGGTTCCGGATTTGAAAAGTAGAAGAGTCAATCGTTAATAAAGATATAGACAACTTCGTGTATTTATTTTGCATAAATGCAAATCAAACGCCGCAAGCCTTTGATATTTCTTCAAACGCCTTTGTAGATCCTTTTAAGCTGAATGTATCTGTAGTTGCTGTACCACGGGCGGAAGTGCCTTTTATTGTCAAACGGTTCCCCTTTTTCAAGGCCTCTATTATGCTGGAATCCGCATTCGCGTCCGCCGCCCAGGCCATGTCGTTCTGTGTAAATAGAATGAATTTCTTCCCGTCGACGGACAGCTCGACATCGCTGCCCTTTTTGTATCCATAGCCTGCCATATAGCTGAACACGTTCTTCGTGCCTTCCGACGGACGGTGCGTGATCATCGCAACAACGTCGCCGCGCTTGGCATATTTGCCTTCCGCCTTCGCGGGGCGCGACGCCATGTAACAGACATTCGCGCCGTTTTCCTCGAACGTGTAGGCCGTCCATGCGCCGAACGTGCCGATTTCCTTTTGCTCGGACGCAAGTGCGCCCTGCCCTGTAAAAGAAAGAATGCCGATGGCTGCCAGAAGGAAAATACGTGGTGTGAACATGTGAATCTCGATCGGGGTTGAACGCGACGCGGCGCGGAAGAGGGTTACAGGATAAACAATTCGGACCCATGCATCAACCCCGGGGGGCTTTTGCAGTGATCCGGCACGCTCTTGATGCCGTATAAAGATGACCAAAATATGGGTGTGGAGATGATGGCCGCGGTCAAAACAGCGCAAACAGGACTTGTACAGGGCATGATCATGCCGCTTAATAGCGCCATGGACATGTCCGCGTCGCTCATTCCCGCCAATACAGACCTACCGCCCGATACGGCCTCCCCCGCCGCCTTTAGCGCCCTTCTGGTCGCGGTCGGACGGGACAAAGACCGCGAGGCCTTCGCCCGCCTTTTTGACCATTTCGCCCCGCGGATTAAGTCATTCTTGATGAAGGGCGGCGCGGCACCGGACCAGGCGGAGGAACTGGCGCAGGAAACCATGTTCACCATCTGGCAGAAGGCGGCGGCGTTCGATCCGCAAAAGGCCAACGCCGCGACATGGATTTACACGATCGCGCGGAACAAGAGGACGGACGCCCTGCGCAAACGCATCCGGCCCGAAGGCGGAGAAGACGAAACGGACCTGATTGCCGATGAGCGCGACAACGCCGCGCAGGAGTTCGCAGGCCAGCAGGAAAGCGACATCATGGCGCAGGAGATCGACAAGCTCCCGCCCGAACAGGCCGACCTTTTATATAGGTCTTTTTTCGAGGATAAGAGCCACGCCGATATCGCCAGGGAAACGAACATACCGCTCGGCACGGTCAAATCGCGCATCCGCCTCGCGCTCGAAAAACTGGGCGCGAACAGGAAGATCAAGGAACTGAGATAGTAAAATGGAAAAGACAGAAGCCTTCGATCATGAATCCTATCAAACCCTGCTGGTGGAATACGCCTCGGGCACGCTGGACGAGGCGCACGCCCTCGTCGTCGCCACGCACATCTCCCTTTCGCGCAACGGGCGGGAGCAGGTCACGCGCTATGAACATCTCGGCGGATCGCTCCTTTCCGGCTGCTGCAAGCCGGAACCGATGAAGCAGGACGCTTTCACGCGCCTGATGGAGCGTGTCGAACAAGAGGAAATCCGCGCCCGTGAATGCCACGAAAAAGCGCAAAAACAATGTACGGGCAAGGACGCCATGCCCGGCTGCCTCGAAAATTACGTCAAGAAATGCGGCAAGCCCGTCTGGAAAGCCAAAGGCCAAGGCGTCGAAGTCCTTGCCATGCCCACGCGCTGCACTCATTCCTGCGCGCGCCTGATGCGCCTTGCGCCGAAAACCAGTCTGGAACTCCGCGCCCGCTTCTTCCGCCAGACCGTCCTCGTTCTGGCAGGGACACTCACCGATGGGAAAAGACTGTTCGGACGCGGTGATCTGGCCGTGCTCGACAACGGCGCGCATGTCATTTTCGCCGCAGATCCGGACGACGGAAGCCTGTGCCTGCTCGTCTGCCGCGCGCCGAAACTGTCCGACTGGCTACGCCGCCTTTTTACGAGATAAAAATCTTTCCCGAACATTGAAGATCGCACTGAGACAGGCCATGCGCGCCTTTTCGTTCATCGTCTTTTCACAGAACAGATAAAATAAAACAGGCGCACCAACGGCGACAATCACCGCGAGGGCGGCATTCACCGCAAGCATCTGCTCCGGCAGAATCAAACGGCCTTCCATCAGGCGTAAAAGCGGTTCATGGAACAAATAAATCGAAAAACTGGCACTGCCGAGGAGCCGCATCCCCCGCATCTCAAGAACCTTCGTGAAGGATGTGGAATGGCTGAGCGCCATGATGCCGGCCGCGATCACGATGGATAACGGGATATCCGAATAAAGCGGGTTGGCCGCCAGCAGATCCGCCATGCGCCACGTCAGAAGCGAGGCCGAAAACCAGACGCCATAGGCAATCGCAGCAAACACAGCAAATATCTGAACCGGTGTTCTCGAAAACAATACGCCCATCCGCGCATACCGCAAAAGATACGCCGCCAGCACACCCGCCAAAAATATATGCAGCTTCGACGGCAGCAATATCCCGCCCCAGTGATCACGCGTTGCAATCATTGCGGCGCATACGAAAAGCACAGCATAAAGGCAGCTCCTACGGCCGCCCTTAAAAAGATAAAACGCACCCCATATCAAAAGGAAAAAACCATAGAACTGCACCTCCGGCGGAATGCTCCAGAAAAATCCAGCGGAGCCCACGAACAGATACGACCGGATAGCCATCACACCGTCCATCTCCGGCATATAATCCGGCAGGACAGTCAGGGTCAGAAGCAGGACGAATGTCACCGCGGCATAATAGGCGGGCGCAATCCGCGCCGCACGCGCCGCCGTGAACCTTATGGCGTTATCCATTGAAAATACGCGGTCCAGATACAGCGTGGACATCAGAAACCCGCTCAGCGCAAAAAACAGGATAACGCCCAGACATCCGATGATATATGAAACCGGTCCCGCAAAACCCTCCAGCCCCAGCCCATCAATGCGGCACGCATGAGAAAACACGACCATCAGGCACGCAAGACCGCGCAGCCCGTCGAGCGATGGCATATATTTACGCTCTTTCTGCTGGTTCGTGATTGTATCTTCGACGCCGCTATTCATGCCGCAAACTATGACAGATATTTTATGTGGCATAAAGCCAAGGAAAAACCGCCGGAGAATATCTCCGGCGGTTTGAATAGATTGGCAAGACGGACTATTGCGGCCTGACGACCTTCTCCAGCCTGTCGAGCGATTCAACGATCTTCTGCTCCGACACGGCAAAGCACATACGGATCCATCCCGCGCAGCATTTACCGAACGCGCATCCGGGCGCGAGGCTCAGATTGCCATCGTCGATGATGCGTTTGACAAGGCTCATGCAATCCGGCTCTCCGTCCACGCTGAAGAACGCATAGAAGGTCGCTTCCGGTCTTTGCATCTTGATACGGCCGTTGGAATTGAAACGGTCCATGACGAGGTCGAGGTTCGACTTCCACAGCGAAACCTGCTCCTGGATAAACGGCTCGCCGTGACGCAGGGCCGCGATACCGCCATACTGGGCATAAGTCGGCGGCCCCATATTGTCGTAGAGGGCCAGATCGCGCACGGAGTTTTCCGAATCCGCAGGCCCGACCAGCCATCCCAGACGCCATCCCGTCATGGCCCAGGCCTTGGAGAAGCTGTTGACGACGAAGAGGCGGTCGTCGGGAAGCGCGTAATCGAGGAAGGACGCGCTGCGTCCGCCATCGAACACGATACGCGAATAAACCTCGTCCGCGATGATCCAGATGCCGCGCGCACGGGCGAATTCCAGAACGGCCTTGATCTCGTGCGGTTTCATCACCCAGCCTGTCGGGTTTGACGGCGTAACGATGAGCAGCAGTTTTGTTTTCGCGGTGACCGAGTCGAACAGGCGGTCGAGGTCGAGCGTCCATGATGATACGCGCCGTACC
>QFNK01000101.1 GCA_003240795.1 Micavibrio aeruginosavorus
GCCGCCGCACTCATGCGGACATTTTCCGCCTCGACCTGATCCAGCAAACTCTGCACGCGCTCGTTCGTGGTGTTCAGGTTGGAAAAGGCCGGTATCATCCGGTTATATTCCGCGCGAAGCGCGCCAACCGCCTGTTCCAGAGCGGAGATGCGGGCATTGACGGACGATGCGTCTATCGGCGCAGCAGCCGCGGCGGGGACTGCCTCAACCGGGGTCAGTGTATCACTGTCACTCAGAAGCAGCGGCGTCGGCGCCGGCGCGGACATCGCCGCATCCATTTCGGAAATCGGCGGCATGGGCGCGGATGTCTTGACCTCATCCCCGCCGGAAGAACAGGCCGACAGCGCGGCAACGGACAGGCTGAGAAGAAGGGCTTTGAATGTCATGGAGCGGGACATGAAGGGTCCTTTGGAAAAGGTATTAATTTCAATCTATGGTCAGGCAAAAAGCCTTTAAAATCAACACATCCACAAATCACCCACAATGTTATACACAAGGTGGCCGCTCCGCAAGTGCTTGAAGGGAATGAAAACTAGGCGTTCGAGCGTCCCCGTGCCCGCAGCGCGCGGGACCAGAGCGTATAACCCCTCGGATGCATGATTGCGAGCGTATGCGCCCCGAACAGCGCCAGCCAGCTATAGAACAGCGCCCATGCCGGAACTCCGGATGCCTGCGCTGTATAGGCAAGCAGGCTGAAAAATACGGCGATGGCAAGGATCAGAACGGTCGTACGGCCGGGCGCCACGCCTGCGTCGAGGAAACGGTGATGCAGATGGCGGCGGTCGGCATTGAACGGATGCAGCCCCCGCGCACTCCGCGCAATGAACAGTGCGAAGGCATCCATGACCGGAAGCGCGATAAACCAGATAACGGTCGCGGGCGCGATAAACGCCCCCGTCCCTTGCGTCAGCTTGATACAGAACCAGCCGAGGATAAGCCCGAGCGAAAGCGTCCCCGCGTCGCCGAGGAAAACTGAGGCACGCTTGCGCCAAGGCGCACGCATGTTAAGGGCCAGAAAGCCGCCAAGCGCGCCAATCAGGATGGCCAGCGCCCAGAACGGCTCCCACGCGCCTACGCCCGCGCACATTACCGCCATCCAGAGGGCGACCTGCGCGCACAGGCCGGACGCGAGCCCGTCGACCCCGTCCGCCATATTGATGGCATTCATCAAAAGGACGATGGCCATGATCGTAAAACCTTTGGACAGGAAACCGACCTCGACATCGCCGAACCCGAACAGATTGCCGAGCCAGCCGATCTGCGCGTTGCCGAAGATAACGACATACGCCGCCGTCAAGATCATGATGGCCAGCTTGACGAACGGTTTGACCGTAAATGCATCGTCGATCGCGCCCATGGCGAGGATGGTGCAAACGCCGATAATGAGAGGCAAAGGCACGATCTCCTTCAATCCCGCGAAATGACAGACCGTAAGAAAGACCGGCAGAAGCACCAGCCCGCCGATCGGCGGAACCGGATTGTCATGCTTCTTGCGTCCGCCCGGCTTGTCCGCAAACCCGACTTTCAACGCAACGGCGCGCCCTGCTATCAGAAGCAGCGCGGTCGCGGCAAACGCAATGAATGGATATAGAAGAGACAAGCTTTTCCCCCTGAAAGGCTGGATACGCCTTCTTTTACCTGCGTGCGGGAATACAGGCAAGGGGGTTTTGTGAAGGCGGCCTTTTACGCCTCGCCGCTGATCAAGCGGCCAATCGTCGCGAACATGGCCGCGAGCGTTTCACCAAAGGTAAAGACACCGGCGGAGATAACGACGGTGATCAGCGCGACGATCAGCCCGTATTCGATCGCTGTCGCGCCGTTTGTGTCACGAACCCACTTCCTGAAAATGGCCGTCATGTTTTCCCTCCCGTTTCCATACAAATGGTAACACAGCCAAGGCTGAGAACGGTATCTTAAACGGCCTTGCCCTGAAATCTTTGCGGCGACAGCGCCTTAACACTTGCTTTACCAAGACAGTAAGGCCCGCCGCGCGCCATGTCCGCAATCAGGTGCGCCGCCATCAGGGATGAAATGATGCCATGCGATCCGTGCGCCGTGCTGACAAACCCGCCTTCGATCATCCCCACGACCGGAAAACGGTCACGTGCGGATGTACGCAGCGAGGCACGGCTGCCGCATATATCCATTTTGGGGAAAGACGGCAATGCCGCGGCAAGGTTTGCAAGATTCGCCGCGTCGTCCTCCACGCGCACGTTGGTATCGGACATCCATTTCTGGAATGTCGATCCCACCGTATGAACTCCGTCCACAGCAGGCGCGACATAGCCGCTATATCCGATACTGGTTTCAAGCCTTGCACTCTCATCCATTGCCGCCGCAAACGTAATCTGCCCCCGCACGGTGTGAAGCGGCAAACCCGCCAGCGCCGGATGCTCCGGTGATCCCGCCCCCACCGCATAAACGGCAGGCATCCCCTCCGGCATATCTCCGGCCAGCGGGACACCGGCCGCGTAAGCCTTACATAGCGCCAAAGGACTGATCGACGCCGACCGTGATAAATACAGCGCGGGATGACCGACCGTCACGCCTGCAATTTTAGACGCTTCCGCCGCGTCTGCCACGCGCATCAGGGACGCGTCCCAGCCCCAGTTTTCCGCCGTGCGGGACAGTTTCTTTTCCTTCTCAGCATCCGTGATCAGGTGGAGCGCCCCGTGCACCTGATACCCCGTCCCCTCAAGCAACGGAAAAACCCGCGCGGCCATCGCGAACGCCGCGGCATAGAAATCCGAATCCGCCGTGCGGAACGCCGAAAAGCGCGGGTTGATAAGGCCTATGGGATTCCCCGACGCCCCGGACGCTATCCCGTTCGGATCATAGAGAACGGGCTCAAACCCGTATTGCCTCAAAACATAGGCCGCCGCACATCCCGCAAGCCCCGCGCCGTGAACGGCGATCCGCGTCCCGCGCTCGTACAAGGGCTTCGCCCGCTCCCGTTCGCCGTTAAAGCGTCCAGCCAGCATATCGGCCTTCCACCCGAAACCCTTGCGTTTTTCCACGGTAAATCCGGCTTCGCGCAAACCGCGCTTCACAAATCCCGCCGCCGTGAATGTCGCGAATGTCGTATCCTTGTGGCTCAGCCGCGCCATCTCCCTGAAAACCGTCTCCGTCCACATGTCGGGATTTTTCGACGGCGTGAACCCGTCGAGGAACCACGCATCGACGCTGCCCTCGATCTGCGGCAGAACCTCGTTCGCGTCCCCGAACACGAGGGTAAGCGCAACGCGGTTATCGAACACCATCCTATGAAATCCCGGCACATTCATCGGATATTGCGCGGTCATCTTGTCCAGATAGGGCGCGAGCCGCTCCGCCCACGGGGACAGCCCCTTGCGGATATCCTCCACACGAAGCGGATATTTCTCGACACTGACGAAATCGAGGAAAGCCCCCACTTCCGCCGTCTTTTCAAACGCCTCCCACGCAACAAGGAAGTTCAAACCCGTGCCGAACCCCGTCTCCCCGATGCAGAACCGCGCCTTCCCTTGCCATGCTTCGGGTAAGTTGTTACCGTTCAGGAAGACATGCTCCGTCTCCGCCGCGCCGTCTTTGGCGGAGAAATACACATCGTCGAACTGTTCAGATCTTGGCGTGTCCGTCATGCCATCCCATATAAAGGAAGTGCCGCGCCGTGAACAGCGCGTAAAAGCTCCCTCCACCTATGAAAGAGTTTAAAGAATGACCGCTACCGACAAAAACCCCCTCCTCGCCGGTTTCAAGAGCCAGCACGAAGCCCCGCCTTTCGACATTATACAGGAGGAACATTACCTGCCCGCGGTCAAGGCCGCGATCGAGGAAGCGCGTACAAACATCGCCGCCATTCGCGACAATACAGAAAACCCGACCTTTGAAAACACCATCGCCGCAATGGAGCTCGCCTCCGAAAAACTCGGCACGGTAACGGGCATTTTCTACAACCAGCTTTCCGCCGCCGCGACGGATCAGATGGAAGAGCTGGCGCAGGAAATCGGCCCCATCAATTCCAATTTCGGCAGCGACATCATCATGGACGCGGCCCTCTTCAAACGCGTGAAGGCCGTTTACGACGCGCGCGAAACGCTGAACCTCACCGATGAACAAAGCACCGTGCTCGAAGACTCCTACAAAGGGTTTGTCCGCGGCGGCGCGCTTCTGGATGAAGCGGGCAAGCAGCGCATGCGTGAAATCAACGAACAGCTTTCCGTCCTCGGCCCCGACTTCGCCAAGAACATCAAGAAATCCTCAGAGGCCTTCACCCTCGTCATCGACGATGAAGAGGATCTGGCCGGCTTGCCGCAAAACGCAAAAGATGCGGCGGCATTGGAGGCCGAAGAACGCGGCCAGAAAGGCAAATGGGTCTTTACGCTGGATTACCCGAGCTTCTCGCCCTTCATCACCTACGCCGACAACCGGGCACTGCGCGAAAAAATCTGGCGCGCCTTCGGATCGCGCGCTTTCGGCGATCAATACGACAATTCTGAAAACATCCTGAAGATCGTCAAATTGAAGGACGAGCGCGCAAAACTTCTCGGCTACAAGAACCATGCTGACTACGTGCTCGAACACCGCATGGCGAAAACGCCCGAAGCCGTAATGGGTTTCCTGAACAAGCTTCTCGCGATGTATAAACCTTCCGCGCAAAAAGACCTGCAAACCCTGCAGGATTTCGCCAAAGAAGCCGGCATGATGGAGGAGCTGAAACCATGGGACATTTCCTATTACAGTGAAAAACTGAAGGAAAAACTCTTCGATTTCTCTGACGAAGACTTCCGTCCCTACTTCCCGCTGCTTCCCGTTCTGGAGGGAACCTTCACGCACTTCTCCAAGCTTTTTGACATCACCTTCACCGCCGCGCACTATCCCGTCTGGCACGAGGATGTCGTGACATATGAAGTAACCGACAACAAGACGGGCGAATTCCTCGGCCTGTTCTATGCCGACTTCTACCCGCGCAAGGGCAAGAAACCGGGCGCATGGATGACGTCTTACCGCGAACAGGGGATGTTCACGGGCGGCATGAAACGCCCGCTTGTCGCCATCGTCTGCAACTTCACGAAACCGACGAAGGAAGCGCCATCGCTCCTCACCCATGACGAAGTTTTGACCCTGTTCCACGAAATGGGCCATGCGATGCACATGATGCTCTCCGACGTTACCTACGCCTCCCATGCCGGAACGGGCGTATTGTGGGACTTTGTGGAGCTTCCCTCGCAGGTCCAGGAAAACTGGGCCTATACCAAGGAAACGCTCGACATCTTCGCGCGGCACTACCAGACAGGCGAAAAAATCCCCGCCGATCTGGTGCAGAAACTCAACGACGCGAAAAACTTCTTCGTCGGCTGGATGGGCTTGCGCCAGACAAATCTCGGCCTTCTAGACATGGCCTGGCATTCAACAGATCCGTCCGCAATCACCGACGTGGCCGCGTTCGAGGATGATGTGACAAAGAACTCAACCCTCTTCCCGCGTCTTGCGGGACCGAGCTCCACCTCCTTTGGCCATATCTTCGGCGGCGGGTATTCGGCAGGCTATTACAGCTATAAGTGGGCGGAAGTGCTCGACGCCGACACGTTCGAGCTGTTCCTCGAAAAAGGTCTATATGATGCGGAGACCGCCGCAAAGTACCGCAGCGAAATTCTGGCGAAAGGCGGCAGCCGCGATCCCGCGATCCTCTACCGCAACTTCCGCGGACGTGACGCTGATCCGGATGCCCTTCTCCGCCGCGAGGGAATACTGGCGAAAACCAAAGCAGCCTAGCCAGACATAACTTTTAAAAAATCAAAGCCCGCGGCCTTACCGGCATGCGGGCTTTTTAATTGGCCAGACGCAAGCAGTTGGGCAAAAACAAAACGGAGCCTTTGGTTTCCCAAAGCGCTCCGCCGTGTGTGGTGGGAGGGTTGCTCCCCCCTCTTTACTGCCGTTAAGAGTACACTTTTTCTCTGTCTGCCGCCCTTTGTGTGGGGAACCTTCCGGGCGGCGAAAACAGGCCAACTTGATTGATTTCCAAGCTGAGGTTGGGACAATCTTAAATTCAGCCCCGCTTGTCAACGCTTTTTTTAGGAATTTTTAACGCTTTTTCCTTGCATCATTTTACAGATTGGAGTAATTAAATGTCCGAGTTTATGGGTGTAACTGCTTTAGCGATTTGAAAATATTATAGAAATGTCGATTACAACGGCACAAATACGCGGCGCGCGCGGCATTCTGAACTGGAGCCAACAGGATCTGGCCCAGCGCACAGGCATTTCTGCCACCTCGATCGGCAGCATCGAAAATGGGCAGACGACACCACGCGCCAGCACGCTTGAAACGATCCGCCACACGCTGGAACGTAACGGCATTGAATTTCTTGGCATGGACGGCGTCCGCCAGCAAAGCGAGTTCATTAAAACATATACCGGCACCCCTGGCTTTCGCGACTTTATGGACCATCTTTATGAGACCGCCAAAACATACGGCGGCGAAATTGTCCTCTTCAACGCGAATCCGGTGAATTGGTACAAATGGCTGGGCGAGGAATGGTTTAAGGCACACTCGAAGCGTATGCAGGATCTGGGCGATAAAATCAGTTTCCGCATTACGTCGAAAGAAGGCGAAAACCTTTTCATTTCGAGAGATTTTGCTGAGTATCGCTGGTTCCCTGCTGAAATGTTTAACGATCGCGCACTTTATTCCTACGGGGATAATCTCGCTTTTGTGAATTTTGATGAAAACGAAGTGTCTGTTGTCGTTTTGAAACAGACCGATTTTGCAAAGGCTTTCCAAGTCCTTTTCAATATCGCCTGGGACAACGTAGCGAAAACACCAGTCAAGTAAGCATTGGAAAGAT
>QFNK01000102.1 GCA_003240795.1 Micavibrio aeruginosavorus
ATTTGACGATTTCTTTCGCGCCCATCGGATGATCCTCCACCGACAAAACGGAAAGCCCGTCGAGGGAAGGGAGGTCAAGCATGGTTGAATCCGTAGAGACTTCCTCCGTCGGAATTTCAAACCAGAAGGTGGAGCCTTCGCCCGGCACGCTGTCCACACCGATCACACCGCCCATCAGCTCTGCAAGCTTGCGGCAGATCGAGAGGCCGAGCCCCGTGCCGCCATATTTGCGCGATGTCGAATTGTCCGCTTGCACAAACGGCTTGAACAACCGCGATGCGACATCCTCGCTCATCCCGATGCCGGTATCCGTCACTTCAAACCGCAGCGCGATCCCGCGCGCCGGACGCGCAATATACTTTACGTTCTTGCTCACCCGTACGGTGACGGCGCCGTCTTTTGTGAATTTGAGCGCATTGCCCATCAAATTGATGATAATCTGCCGCAGCCGTTTCGGATCACCCGCAATGACGAACGGCACGTCCGGCGCGATGTCGTCTTTCAATACGACATTCTTGCCCTGAACCTTTACCGCCATCGCCTCGATCAACCCGCGCACCAGCGTCCGCACCGGAACCTCGAAATTGTCCAGCTCCATCTGGTCTGCGTCCATCTTCGCAAAATCCAGAACATCGTCGAGAATTTCGAGAAGACCGCTCGCTGCGTTTCGTGCGGTTTGTGTCATGTTCAAAATGGTGTCCGACGGTTTCTCCAGCTCGATCATCTCCAGAAGGCCGTAAACCGACTGCATAGGCGATCTGATCTCATGGCTGATCGTGGCGAGGAAGTTTGATTTCTGCGCCGCCGCCGCGTCCGCCTTGCCGATGGCGTGCTTCAGCGTTTCCTCCGCCTTCTTGCTTGCGGAAATATCGGTGATCCAGAGGGCGAAGCAATCCTGCCCTTCATGCCGTTCTTCCGACACGTTCACGATGGCCCAGCGTGTTTCGCCGCCGCGTGAAAATGAAATCGTCGCCTCGTCCGGCGGGGTGGGGGTTTTCAGGCGGCGGGCGAAGGTTTCGCAATCCTTGCCCGGAAGGGCCTGTTCCAGCGTCTTCCCCGCAACATCCACACCCGCCAACAGGCGCATGGCTTTGTTCGTATAAAGGCATGTCAGCGCCTTGCGGTCGCGCTTGACCACGCACAGGGCGACGGGAATGGCATCGAAAGCGTTGGGATTCATGGAAAGCCGCGAGAAAAGCCCTTGAGTTTGCACCTGAATTTATCATATCACAGAGGGACAGGACGCAAAGCGCAAATACAAGAAGAGGCGGAACATGGGTTATAAAGTGGCGGTTGTCGGCGCAACCGGAAATGTCGGACGTGAAATACTGAACATCCTGAAGGAACGGAATTTCCCGGTCGATGACGTGATTGCCCTGGCCTCCGAACGCTCCGCCGGACGCGATGTCTATTTCGGCGACGACGCTGTAAAGGTTCAGGACCTTTCGAAATTCGATTTCAAAGGCGTCGATCTCGTCCTCTCGTCCCCCGGTGCGAAAGTTTCCGCAGAATATTCACCGATCGCCGCGAAATCCGGCGCGGTCGTTATTGACAACACGTCCCATTTCCGCATGGATCCGGACATTCCGCTCGTCGTGCCAGAAGTGAATCCGCACGATATCGCCCATCACACGAAAAAGGGCATCATCGCGAACCCGAACTGCTCGACCATCCAGATGGTCGTCGCCCTGAAACCGCTGCACGATATTGCAAAGATCAAACGTGTGGTGGTGTCGACATATCAATCCGTCTCCGGCGGCGGCAAGGAAGCGATGGACGAACTGTTCAACCAGACGCGTCATTTCTACATGAACGATACCGTCAATCCGGAAATATTCCCGAAGCAGATCGCCTTCAACGTCATCCCTCAGATTGACAAATTCATGGATGACAACTCTACGAAGGAAGAATGGAAGATGGTCGCGGAAACCAAAAAAATTCTCGATCCCGCGATAAAGATTTGCGCGAACTGCGTGCGCGTTCCGGTCTTTGTTGGCCATTCCGAAATGGTCAACGTCGAATTTGAAAGTGAATTCACGGTAAAAGACGCGATGAAAGCGTGGAAAAAAGCACCGGGCGTCACCGTCATCGACCTCGACAGCGACCTTGGTTTCGTCACGCCCGCCGAAATCGCGGGTGAGGATGATGTATATGTGTCCCGCGTGCGTGAGGACATCTCCGTCGAGAACGGCCTGAATTTCTGGTGCGTTTCCGACAATCTGCGCAAAGGGGCTGCCTTGAACGCCGTGCAGATTGCCGAAGTTCTGGTACGGGATTACATGAAGGATACTCTTTAGTTTTAAGGCATAGAATGCGCAAGGAAGAGCAAAATCCACCTTCAGGTGATAATAGATACCGCGTCCATCGCTCGGTTAAATGTTATATAGCTTATGTGGCTTGTGGCACAACTTTCTGTACATGGTATTTTGATGAATCTGTAGAAAGGGTTGTTTATCGTTTTCCTGATAACAAAGAGAAAGTTCAATATAAGAACGTATTTTATGAGCTTCATAAGCCTGAAGAAATGACTTCTATAATAGAACGGCATCTAAACGATAGAGGGAGTGTGGTACTTTCAGGCAAATCTCTTTACCACGACAGTTTAGATAAATCTTACACATCATATTATTTTATAGATATCACTAATAAAGTAGATAAGGATGAATACAATATTCTTAGGGAAAGTTGGCTATCAACTAATAATTTATAACTTTTTAAAGTCTAAAAGCTAAAATCTTGTCGTTTTGTTTAAGTCTGTCCTGCGCCTGAATAAGCGCGAGCTCGCGGCTGTCGGCTTTTTGCGTTTCCTCAAAAATCGCCATGATCCCGCCCGCCGTTTTTGAAAGCGCGCCCGCAATGTCGCCGCCGTCCAGCATATGGGCGAGGAACAAAGCCGCCGTCACATCGCCCGCGCCATTCGGGGCGGGGTCGAGGGGGAGGCGCGGCGTGGTGACGATGAACTGCGCTCCTGACTTGGCCGATGCCAACATCTGTATGGTGTCGTCTTTCGTGTCATGGTGGATAAGGGACGTCAAAAGGACGATCTCCGGCCCGGCCTCGTGCACGGTGCGGCATGCGTCCCGTGCGTCGTCCAGCGTCCCGATCGCCCTCCCGCTCAGATATTCCAGCTCGAACTGGTTCGGCGTGACGATGGATGCTTTCGGCACGGCGCGGCTTTTGAAAAAACCGGGAATGCCGTCCTTCACGAAAAACCCGCGGCCCACGTCGCCCATGACGGGATCGCACAGCCACAGGGCGTCCGGGGCTATCTTTGAACGCGCGTCCAATATCACATCGCCGACCGCCGGATCGCCAAGATAGCCGGTGAGGAGCGCGTCAACCTCTCTCAAAACACCTCGCGCCGCCAGCCCGTCAAGCACCGCCGCGATATGCGCCGCGCCGAAAACCTCACCCGTCCACGTCCCGTATCCCGTATGGTTGGAAAACTGGACTGTGTTTATGGCAATAACGTCGTAACCAAGCCGTTGCAGCGGAAAGACCGCAGCGCGGTTGCCGACATAGCCGCTCGCGACATGGGACTGGATCGACAGGATTTTCTTCATATATCTTCCTATGGATTGAATTTGGGATATATTAAAACCATGAAAACCGACCTCAGCAGAAGATTATTTTTAGGAAGCGCGATCGGCGCGGCCGTTATGGCCGCGTTGCCCGTCCGCGCCATGGCCGACATGATCAATTTCAACTTCTTGAAAAAGAAGAATACTTCCTTCCCGTATCAACTGACCGACAAGGAATGGTTCGACAAACTCGGCCCGGAAGGTTTCAAGGTCCTGCGCGCCGGGGAAAACGAAACCGCCGGAACTTCGCCGTTGCTGCGCGAAACCCGCAAGGGAACCTATGCCTGCCGCGGCTGCGGAGAGGCGCAGTTTGCTTCGAATGCCAAGGTTATGGCCAATGACTGGCCGACCTTTCGCCGCCCGATCAACGCGAAAAACATCGGCACATCCGCCGATTTCGGCATTCTTCTGCCCCGGACGGAGGTTCACTGCGCCAAATGCGGCAGTCACTTGGGCTATAAATTCATGGCGCAGGAGCAGCAGGGCGCCGATCAATGGCTCTATCCCATCAATGGCATATCGCTCGAATTTCGCCCTGCATAAAGGTGGGGCATAAAACCGTCCTTTAGGGGCTGAAAATATTTGAAATTATGGATGTGCGCTGTATGATCGCCCGCATGAACACAAACACATCACGCCCGCTGTCGCCGCATCTTCAGGTTTACCGCCTGCCCATGACGGCCCTTATGTCCATTTCCCACCGCATCACCGGCGCCATATTGTCGGGCGGCATGCTCCTGATCGCCGCCTTGCTGGTAACGGCGGCCTTGAACGTGCAGTGGTTCGATATGGTCATGACCTTTGCAAGAGGGCCAATCGGCACCATTATCCTGCTCGGCTGGGCGGCGTCGCTTTACTATCATACGCTCAACGGCATTCGCCACATGATCTGGGACATGAACCCGGATGCGATCACGCAGACAAAAGCCGAAATGTCCGGTTGGCTTATCATTGCCGCCACCATCGCCATGACGGCCGGTACATGGTACCTGGCAACGCAGGGGGTTTAATATGACACACCATTCCGATTCCTCTTCCTGCTGCTGCGGCCATGCGAAATCCTGTGCGGGTAAGGGCCATGCGCTTGCCGGATGGATGCGTCTTCGCATCTCCGCTGTTCTGTCCCTGCCGCTGATTATATGGGTGATTTACTCCATCCTGTCCGTTCAGGCGCTCGACCATGCCGCCTTTACGGCGTGGCTCTCCATGCCGTTGAATGCGGGTCTGCTCGCGGCCTTCGTGGTTATCAACTGCTACCACGGCGCGCTGGGGGTTCAGGAAATCATCGAAGATTACGTTTCCTGCCAGAAATCGCAAAAATGCGCGATTTTTGCTGAAAAAATATTGTTTGCCATTGTTGCCGCGGCCTCCTTGTGGGCGATTGCGGCAATTGCTTTGTAATTGGAAGAACCGGATTGCTATGACCCAATCTTATAAAATTATCGATCATGAATATGATGTCGTCGTTGTCGGCGCGGGCGGTGCGGGTCTTCGCGCCGGTTTCGGATGCGCGGAACGCGGCCTGAAAACGGCATTGATTTCGAAAGTATTCCCGACCCGATCCCACACCGTCGCGGCGCAGGGCGGTATCTCCGCCGCGCTCGGCAACATGGGTGAGGACGACTGGCGCTTCCACTTCTATGATACCATCAAGGGCTCCGACTGGCTGGGCGATCAGGACGCGATCGAATATATGTGCCGCGAGGCGATCCCCGCGATCATCGAACTCGAACATTACGGCGTGCCGTTTTCCCGCACCGCCGATGGCAAAATCTATCAGCGTCCGTTCGGCGGTATGACAACGCACTACGGCAAGGGCACGGCTCAGAGAACATGCGCCGCCGCCGACCGTACCGGCCATGCCATCCTCCACACGCTGTATCAACAGGCATTGAAACACCGCGCGGAATTCTTCATCGAATATTTCGCCCTCGACCTCATCATGGATGAGGAAGGCGTCTGCCGCGGCGTCATGGCCTGGAACCTTGATGACGGCACGATCCACCGTTTCCGCTCGCACCAGGTTATCTTGGCGACGGGCGGTTATGGCCGCGCTTACTTCTCCTGCACGTCCGCGCACACCTGCACGGGCGATGGCGGCGGAATGGTCCTGCGCGCCGGCTTGCCATTGCAGGATATGGAGTTCGTGCAATTCCACCCGACCGGCATTTACGGTGCGGGCTGTCTGATCACCGAAGGCGTGCGCGGGGAGGGGGGCTACCTCACCAACTCCGAAGGCGAACGTTTCATGGAACGCTACGCGCCGAGCGCGAAGGATCTCGCATCCCGCGATGTCGTCTCCCGCTCCATGACCATCGAAATCCGCGAAGGTCGCGGCGTCGGCAAGAACAAGGACCACATCCACCTGAACCTGATGCACCTCGCACCAGAGGTCATTCATTCCCGCCTGCCGGGTATCGCCGAATCCGCGCGTATCTTCGCCGGCGTGAATGTGGAGAAGGAGCCGATTCCCGTTCTCCCGACCGTTCACTACAACATGGGCGGTATCCCGACGAACGTGTATACCGAGGTGCTGTCCCCGACGCCGGAAAATCCGAACCGCGTTGTGCCGGGCCTCATGGCGATCGGCGAAGCGGCCTGCGTTTCCGTGCATGGTGCCAACCGTCTAGGCTCCAACTCTCTGCTCGACCTCGTCGTGTTCGGCCGCGCCGCCGCGCACCGCGCCGCCGAAACGGTCAAGGCAGGCGCACCGCACAAGCAGCTCTCTGCGAATGCCGGTGACAACGCCCTCGCGCGTCTCGATGCGATCCGTTATTCCAAAGGCGGAACATCGCCCGCGGCCCTGCGTCTTGAGATGCAGAAAACCATGCAGAACCACGCCGCCGTGTTCCGTACCGGCGAAACGCTGCAGGAAGGTTGCGACAAGATCACGAAAATCTATGCCGGAAAAACCGACATCGGCATTTCCGACCGCTCCATGATCTTCAATACCGATCTTTCCGAGGCGCTGGAACTGGACAACCTGCTGGGACAGGCGGTCGCAACGCTGTACTCCGGCGTTAACCGCGAAGAATCCCGCGGCGCCCACGCGCGTGAGGACTTCCCGGACCGCGATGATGACAAATGGATGAAGCATACGATCATGCATGTGGCCGAAAACGGCGCGACAAGCATCAGCTACCGTCCCGTTATCATGACCACGCTCACGTCCGACGTCGAACCGATCCCGCCGAAAAAACGCGTGTACTAGGAGTTTTAAACCATGGCCGAATTTA
>QFNK01000103.1 GCA_003240795.1 Micavibrio aeruginosavorus
GCTGGGGCTGAAAACCATCGCCGAAGGGGTGGAGACAGAGGCGGAACGCTCCCTGCTGATAGGGCTCGGCTGCACAGAGGCGCAAGGCTATCTTTTCGCAAGACCGCAGCCTGAGCGCGAGTGCGTCCTCAATATTCCGCATTGGAGACAAGGAAAGTACTAAGTTACTTTTCCCCAAGAGAATTGCCCCCTACCGCATTCGCGGCTTTGCTTAACGCGCCCTTTACGTTAGTCCTTTAATATATTTAATGAACATTAAAGATATAGGGACAGGCGTGCGTTTATTAGCATTGGTTTTTGCCGCTATGCTTCTGGGAAACCTTTTTCCAGCGCCTGCCCATGCCACCTGCACCAATCCAGACGGCGACCACGGCGACATGCTCTACAATCTCGACCATACCGTCATGCAGTATTGCAACGGCACCGACTGGATCGGCATGGCTGGCGGCGGTGGCGGCGGTGGCGGGATACCGGCTGATCCCACGAATTGTATTGATCGATCCCCTGTGACGCTTGTTTGGGACTCCGCAACGTCAAGAATTATCGGCACTTGCGTTGATACAATGCCTGATAACTTCAGCTTCACGGATCTAACCGATCAAGTACCTAGTACATTAACTACATCAAACATAGTGGCTATTATAGGGATAACAGGAACAACTCCCGTTCTTATCGAAGGAGATGGAAACCCTTCCTATCGAATTTGTGCCACATCGAACTGCTCGTCAGTTATACAGGACTGGAGCACCAGTGCAGGCAGTATAGAGAACAATCAATTCATTCAAATAAGACTTACGGCCGCAAACGCCGCGAGCACGCCTAGAGGAGCTACTGTTAGAATTGGACAGGCCAGCGACCGATGGGACGTAACAACTGGAAATTGGGCATACGCGAGAGCGAGACATAGCACCGGCAACAAGGACATCGTTTTCCTACAGATCCCCTCTAGCGTGTCTATAAATTCTAACAATGATTATAAGAACTTTTGTGAATCTCGCGGCTTTAGACAAAATCAAAACTCCTCAACGCAATCAAACTATACTACTGCAAGTATGCAGAGCTCTAGTGAATATTATTGCACACAACATTGTTGCTATATGGGATCAGGAAACAGTCAGGCTAACAGCTTATCGAATTTCCAAAACTTTGGCCTTCCGTTAAACACAAATATAAGAGTCCGCGACCGCGGTTGCGGAGACTATAGCGGCGGTTTTGTACAAGGGCAAAACACAACAGACTCTCTACGTGTTACCGGTCCAACCACGTTTACATATACAGCAAATACATTTGGCTCAGCCGATTACGGCCAAACCAGCTCGCCCTCAAGCTTCGAAGGCGTAGTTGTTTGTCAAATGCCATAAGATAAAGCAATTATCTTCCCTGTTGATAGCTCCCACTCTCTTATATGTCGGGCTTCACAAACGGTTTCTGATGTTGCATGGTTTTGGACTATTCCAAGTCCGATACAGCACAGGAGCACGCCCGTGGCCGTCAAAATCGCCATTGCCAAAGAAACTGCGGAATATGAAAAGCGCGTCGCCGCGACGCCGGAAACGGTCAAGAAGATGATCGCGCTGGGCGCGGACGTCACGGTCGAAAGCGGCGCTGGCGAGGCTTCGTCCATTTCCGATCAGGCTTATCAGGATGCAGGCGCAGCGATTGCGCCTTCTTATGCCGACGCCGTTTCCGGTGCGGACATCGTCCTGAAAGTCCAAGTCGCGGCCGCCGACCTCAAAGGCGTTAAAAAGAATGCCGTACTCGCGGGCCTTTATGCACCGTACCAGAATGCGGACCTTTTGAAATCCGCCGCCAATGACGGCGTGTCCGCTTTTTCAATGGAGCTCGTGCCGCGTATCACACGCGCGCAGGCGATGGACGTTCTATCCTCCCAATCCAACCTTTCCGGATACAAGGCTGTCCTTGATGCCGCCGAGCATTACAACCGCGCCTTTCCGATGATGATGACGGCGGCGGGCACGATCGCCCCTGCCCGCGTGTTCGTTATGGGAGCCGGTGTTGCCGGCCTTCAGGCGATTGCGACGGCCAAGCGTCTTGGCGCGGTAGTATCCGCGACCGATGTGCGCCCCGCATCCAAGGAGCAGGTTGAATCGCTGGGCGGCACGTTCGTCGCCGTTCAGGACGAGGAATTCAAAGCCGCAGAAACGGCGGGCGGTTATGCCAAGGAAATGTCAGCGGAGTATAAGGCAAAGCAAGCCGCGCTGATCGAAGAAACAATCGCCAAGCAGGACATCGTCATCACGACCGCCCTGATCCCCGGCCGCGCCGCGCCACGCCTGATCACCGCGAAAATGGTTGAGTCGATGAAGCCGGGCTCCGTCATCGTCGACCTTGCCGTTGAAAGCGGCGGCAACTGCGAATTGTCGGAACCGGGACAGGTTGTCGCCAAGAACGGCGTTATCATCGTCGGCCACAAAAACGTGCCGAGCCGTCTTGCCGCGGATGCGTCCTCCCTCTATGCGCGCAACCTTCTGAACCTTCTCGGCCTGATCATCGACAAGGAAAGCAAGTCGCTCGCCATCAACTGGGACGATGATGTGATCAAGGGCATCGCGCTGACGCGCGGCGGTGCGATCGTCCATCCGAACTTCGCCGCGAAATCCAGCGAAGCCGCATAAGATTTAAAGAAAAAGGAGCCGCAAATCATGGCCACAAATGAACAGACACAGGAAAACCTGACACAGAACGCCGCAGACCTCGCCACGCAGGCAAAGGCGCTCGCGGATCAGGCGGCGCAGATGGCGCTGGACGCCAGCAACTACGTGGCCGAGGCCGCGAACACGCATACCGATTATTTCTTTATGAGCGGTCTGACCGTTTTCATCCTCGCCTGTTTCGTCGGTTATTACGTCGTGTGGCGCGTGACGCCGGCTCTGCACTCTCCGCTGATGGGGATTACCAACGCAATTTCGTCGGTCATCATCGTCGGCGCGCTGATCGCCGCGGGGCCTAGCGATTACAGCTTCTCGAAACTCATGGGCTTCTTCGCCGTCATCCTTGCCTCCATCAACATCTTCGGCGGGTTCATTGTGACGCGGCGCATGCTCCAGATGTTCAAGAAAAAAGCATAAAGAATTAGGGAACGATCAATCATGGAAACATTGTCGGCACTGGCCTACCTCACCTCCGGGGTGCTGTTTATCTTTGCCCTGCGCGGGCTTTCCCATCCGACCAGCGCGCAGAACGGCGTTCTTTGCGCCATGGCGGGCATGGCGATCGCGATCGTCACGACGCTGATCGTCGCGGTGCAATCACCGTGGCTGATTTTCCTCGGCCTTGCGATCGGCGGCTCCATCGGTACGGTGATCGCGCAGAAGATCAACATGACCGCGCTGCCGCAACTCGTCGCCGCGTTCCACTCCCTCGTCGGTCTTGCGGCCGTGCTTGTCGCCGTTGCCGCCTTCTTCGATCCGGAGACATACGGCATCGGCTTCCGCGGTGAAATCGCAACGGGCAGCCTGATCGAGATGTCGCTCGGCGCGGCCATCGGCGCGATCACTTTTACCGGATCGTGCATCGCGTTCGGAAAACTGCAGGGGATCATTCCCGGGAAACCTGTGACCTATGCCAACCAGCATATCATCAATGCAGGCCTCGGCGGTTTTCTCGTCTTTCTTGTCATCATGCTGTGCGCGACGCAATTGCCGTTCTTCTTCTGGGCGGTCATCGTGCTCTCGCTCCTGCTCGGCATTTTGATCATCATTCCGATCGGCGGCGCGGACATGCCGGTTATCGTCTCGATGCTCAACTCTTACTCCGGATGGGCGGCAGCGGGCATCGGCTTCACGCTTCAGAACGATCTGCTCATCATCACGGGCGCACTCGTGGGATCAAGCGGCGCCATTCTTTCCTACATCATGTGCAAAGGCATGAACCGCTCGTTCCTGTCCGTCGTTCTCGGCGGGTTCGGGGCCGAAGCCGGCGTCGCTGGTGCGGCTGCGGATTATTCCGATAAGCAGCCGAAGATCGGCGCACCGGAAGACGCCGCCTTCATCATGAAAAACGCCTCAAAGGTCATCATCGTACCCGGTTACGGCATGGCGGTTTCCCAGGCACAACACGTGCTGCGTGAAATGGCAGACGCGCTGAAACATGACGGCGTGGAAGTGAAATACGCGATCCACCCTGTCGCCGGACGCATGCCAGGTCACATGAACGTCCTTCTCGCCGAAGCGAACGTGCCGTATGACGAGGTATTCGAGCTCGAAGACATCAACCGTGATTTCGGTCAGGCCGATGTCGCCTACGTTATCGGTGCGAACGACATTACGAACCCTGCCGCGAAACGCGATTCCTCATCGCCCATTTACGGCATGCCCGTTCTGGATGTCGAAAAGGCGAAGACCGTGTTCTTTATCAAGCGCTCGCTCGGCTCCGGCTATGCCGGCATCGACAACCCGCTCTTCTATGCCGACAACACCTACATGCTTCTCGGCGATGCCAAGAAGGTGACGGAGCAAGTCGTCAAGGCAATGGAATAATTCCTTAACCAGTTGGCCGTAGAATAAATCCCTACGGCCAAATGCAAGATTTCATGAGCAAACATATTCCCTCCCTTTCCGAACGCTTCCTCGCCCCAGCAGGATGGCGCACACATGATTTCACCAATCCGGATACGGGCCGCAAACTTCATTACGGCTCCGTCACGCCGGCGGAAGCGCCGCCGCGCGCCGTTGTCGTCTGCCTTGGCGGCCTTTCCGAATTCGCGGAGAAATATTACGAGGTCGCGCACGACATGCTGGATCGCGGCTATGCTTTCTGGTTTATGGACTGGCATTATCAGGGACATTCCGGGCGGCTCGAAAAATTCCCGCAGCGCCGACACTCCGACGGTTTCGCAAAAGACATTTCCGATTTCGACCGTTTCATCTGCGACTATGTGCGCCCCTCCGCCGTCCACCCGCAGCAGGGGCGCATTCCGATGATCATGCTCGGCCACTCGATGGGCGGCAATATCGGCCTGCAATATCTCTCCCGCTTCTCGGGAATTTTCGATGCGGCGGCGTTCTCCGCACCGTTTCTCGGCATTCATGATTTCAAATGGCCGATGCGCGTTCTGGCCGCAGCCGTCAAAACCGTTCTTCCGCTTGTCGGGAAAAATTACGTGTTTGGCGGGCGCGACTGGCACGAAACAATGCGAAAAAGCGATGGCACGGATATTTTCTCCAGCCATCCCGTGCGGGACTCCCTGCACAACGCCTGGTCAAAAGCGGACCCGACGCTTCAAGTTGGCAACGTCACGTTCGGCTGGGTGATCGAGGCACTGACCTCCTGTGCGCAGCTGAACGGCACGGACGCCGCGCGGCGCATCGACATTCCTGTTCTTATCGCCATGGGAGGCAAGGAAAAAATCGTGGACAACGACTGCATCGCCGCCTTTGGAAAAAACCTGTCCCGCGGCACCCTGATTGAAATTCCGGACGCGCATCATGAAATCATGATGGAAAGCGATGCATGCCGGAATATGTTCTTCAATGCCTTTGACAAAATGATCGAAGAGAATAAAATCGCCCTTACGCACACACCGGAGCCGGTATAGAAAGGTCACGTCATGGAAGGTTACACAAAAAACAAGGCACGCCTCAGCGACCGCGTTCTTTTCGCGCTTGAACTGGCGATTGAACAGCGTGATCTGGAACTGTCGGAAATGCTCAACAACTGCCTTGACCTTGCGATGACGCGCAACACAGGCGGCGGCGAATTTATCGAACGCCGCCACTATCCGGAAGAAATCGAAAAAGCGCTGATCGAACTTCGCGGTTTGAAATCCTAATCTATCCGATCAGGTCTTTCCATTCCAGCTCGCTCAAAACCGTGACTCCCAATTCGCGCGCATTCTTGAGCTTTGATCCCGCATCCTCACCCGCAATGACATAATCCGTTTTCTTTGATACGGACCCTGCGACTTTTGCGCCGAGGCTTTCCGCCCGCGCCTTTGCTTCCGCGCGCGTCAGCGTGACGAGCGTGCCGGTAAAAACAACCGTCTTTCCCGCCACGGGAGAATCCGAAATGCTCGGCTTCTCGTAGGTTTCGATACTCAGGATATTTTGTAGATCGTCCAACACTTCACGGTTATGTTCTTCTGTAAAGAACGCAAGTATGTCTGCCGCAACACTTGGCCCTACGTCCTCGATGTTCAGAAGATCGGCATGCGCTTCGCTGCCCTCTTCCGCCGCCTGCTCCATCGCGCCGCGCAAAGCATCGATCGTGCCGTAATGTCCCGCAAGTTTCTTCGCCGTTGCTTCGCCGACCTGACGTATCCCCAGCGCATAGACGAAACGGTCCAGTGAAATCGTCCTGCGGCGTTCGATGGATTCAAACAGGTTTCGTGCCGACAGATCGCCCCATCCTTCACGCGCGCGCAGCGGCGTCAGTGTGCCCTTGTCTTTTTCCTCTAACCGGAAAATATCACCCGGCGTTTTGATGAGGCCGTCTTCGTAAAACTCCTCGATGATCTTCGCGCCCATACCTTCGATGTCGAACGCGTTGCGTGACACGAAATGTTTGAGGCGCTCCACGGCCTGTGCGCGGCATATCAAACCGCCAGTACAGCGCCGCGCAACCTCCCCCTCCTCACGCACCGCGGCAGAGCCGCAGATCGGGCAATGATGTGGGAATGCAAACGGCTTTTCCTTGCCCGTGCGTTTGTCCGTCAGCACTTCGACGATTTGTGGAATAACATCGCCTGCTCGTTGGACAACAACATGGTCGCCGATCAAAACACCCTTGCGTTCGATCTCGTCCTCATTATG
>QFNK01000104.1 GCA_003240795.1 Micavibrio aeruginosavorus
AGAAGACGGCATCGCCTTCCTCCAGCCCCGCGGCCTTGTTCAGTTCGGCCTGCGCCTCCGCAGGAACGAATTTCGCGATCGGGCCTGCGCCCGCGCCGTCCTTCAGCGTGATGTAACCAAGGCCGACAGCGCCTTCGCCGCGCGCCCAGTCATTCAGCTTGTCGAAGAAGGAGCGCGGACGGTCGGCGACTTTCGGTGCACGGATGGCTTTTACCACGCCGCCTTTTTCAATCACGCCCTTGAACGCGTTGAAGGTAACATCATCGCGTTTGAAGACATCCGTTACATCGCGGATGATCAGCGGGTTGCGAAGATCAGGCTTGTCGGAGCCGTAATTGTTCATCGCATCGGCGTATTTCATGTTGGGCAGGAATTCCACGCGGTGCTTCGTGCCCGTGAAATCGTTAAATTCCTCGAAGATGTTGCCGATGACTTTGGTCATCACGGCGAAGACGTCTTCCTGCTGCACAAAACTCATTTCCACGTCGAGCTGGTAGAATTCGGCGAGGCGGTCGGCGCGGCCGTCTTCGTCGCGGAAGCACGGGGCGATCTGGAAGTAACGGTCAAAGCCGGACATCATTAGCAATTGCTTGAACTGCTGCGGCGCCTGTGGAAGCGCGTAGAACTTACCCGGGTGCAGACGGGACGGCACAAGGTAGTCACGCGCGCCTTCAGGGCTGGATGCGGTCAGGATGGGCGTCTGGAATTCCTGGAAGCCCTCCTCCACCATGCGGCGGCGCATGGACGACACGACGTTGTTACGCAGGCGGATGCGTTTATGCATGCCTTCGCGGCGCAGATCGAGATAGCGGTATTTCAAACGGACGTCCTCGCCGGCGCCATCATCTTCGGCGACCTGGAACGGTATGACATCGGCATGGGACTGGACCGTAACGGACTTCACAACAACTTCGATTTCGCCCGTGGCCATTTTCGCGTTCACGGTGCCCTCGGCACGGTTCACCACCTCGCCCTCGACCGTTATGACAGATTCAACGCGCAGCTTCTCAAGCTCGGCATTGCCTTCGGATACGATCTGCGTGATGCCGTAAGTGTCACGCAAATCTATGAACAGCACACCGCCATGGTCGCGTTTGCGATGGATCCAACCCGAAAGGCGAACCGTTTCGCCCACGTTGGATTTACGAAGTTCGCCGCATTTGTGGCTTCTGTAGAGATGCATGATGAATAAACCCTTGTTTTGCCCCTAGTTATAGCCATGACGGGCCAAAGAACAAAGGTTTTTTCTTGATAAAACCCAAGATTTTCTAGGGTCGCGGCAATGGGGCGGCGCGGACATCGGCACAGGCGCGAATATCCCCGTCTATCCGGCGCAGGGCGCTTTCGCGGTCCTTCCCGCCTTCCCATGTCAGTATCTGGAATGCGGCATGGCCCTGCCCGTAATATTCGAGCATCGCGGATTCCAAAGGGTCATACACGGAACGCTCTCCCGCGCCTTTTTTCTCGACCAATGTCATGTGGTTGATCGATTGCACGTTCTGATCTTCGCGCAGGACGGTGACGCTGGTCGTAACGCCCGGCGCGTCAATCTGGCCATAGAACGTCCTGCCGTCGGCCATGACGTTTGCCGCGCCGCCAAGATTATTCCGCACGGCGTTTTCTATACACTCGGAAGAGGCCTGATACGGGCCCGTCAGCGATGCATCCGAAAAATCACGCACCGCGACATCCTGCGCCTGCGCGCCAGACAGGGAGCAGCCAAGGAAAACGGACGCATGGAACAAGGTAGATAGCCGGATTGATTTCATGCCGATAGACATGTTCCGGATAATTCTTATGTCAATAAAACATATATGGCGTGTAAAAAAGGGTAAAAAACCTTGGCATAACCGTGCCTTCGCCCTTAAGTAGTCTGATGATTATACAGAACCAACAACAATTGAATGATTTCTGCGCGGCCCTCGCCGAAGGCCCCTACCTTGCGATCGATACGGAATTTCTGCGGGACAAGACCTATTTCCCGAAACTCTGCCTGCTCCAGATGGCCGGACCGAATGTCAATGCGGCCGCTATCGACCCGCTTATTCCGGGTCTGGACTGGACGCCGGTCAAGGAATTGATGGCCAATGAAAACGTCCTGAAGGTATTTCACGCCGCAAGGCAGGATCTCGAGATTTTCTGGCACCTTTACAAGGTTCTCCCCACGCCGATCTACGACACACAGGTTGCCGCCATGGTATGCGGCTTTGGCGATCAGGTTGCCTACAACGCGCTGGTGCGCGAACTGACGAGCAAGGAGCTGGAAAAGAACGCGCAATTTACGGACTGGTCGCGCCGTCCGCTGTCCGACAAACAGATCCGTTATGCGCTCGACGATGTAATCTATCTGCGTGAAGTGTATGAGAAGCTTCATGAGCGTCTGGTCAAACAAGGGCGCGAGCAATGGGTGTTCGAGGAAATGGAAATCCTGAAATCCCCGCGCACTTACCAGAATCCGCCGCAAGAGGCATGGAAGCGCGTCAAGGTGCGGTCAGACCGCCCCGATGTTCTCGCCGTCCTCCGCGCGCTCGCCGCGTGGCGGGAGGAACAAGCCGTATCCCGCGACGTTCCGCGCAGCCGCATCATCAAGGATGAAACGCTGGCCGATGTCGCGATGTACAAGCCGCGTGACCTGGACTCCCTGCTGCAGATCCGCTCGCTTCCGAGCGATATTGCCAAAGGTAAAACGGGTAAGGTTTTGCTCGATATCACGGGGCAGGTATTGGAAGGTCCGCGTGACGACTGGCCGCGCGTGCCGCGCAAGGACGCTTTCCCGAAAAGCGCGCAAGGCACGCTGGAGATGCTTAAGATGCTTCTTCGCATCAACAGCAGCGAGGCGGATGTCGCGGCAAAACTGATCGCAGATTCAGAAGATCTCGAAGCGATTGCGACGGAGGCGGAGCCGGATGTCGCGGCGCTTCAGGGATGGCGCCTTGAAGTGTTCGGGCGCGATGCCATCGACCTCAAGAACGGTGCGATCGCCCTGCGGCTTGAAAAGGGCCGCGTGAAGAAAGTGCGCCTGTAGTAGTCCGCAGCCTGTCCTGCAATTCGGCATAGAGGCAGGCGGCACGGTATTCCGCTTCGCTTCCACACGGATAGGTCGGGCGTCCGTTCATATCCATCAGCCGGATATTATCCCCCTCGCGGCAGATGCCCTTCTGTACCTCGCGCACAAAGACATGTTCGCCGCCTGTATTCGCCACACAATGGGGTGCGCCCTTGGGGATATGGAGGCTTTCGCCCTTCCTTACGATGCGGAGCACGCCATCCAGAATAACGGTCAGGTCTCCCTTCATAACAGTCCAATCCTCGGTACGGGCGCGATGGCGCTGGAGGGAAAGCATGTGGCCGGGATTGACGGACAAAGCCTTGATGCAATAATCAAGGCCGCTCAGGATGACCTGGTTGGTGCCCCAGGGGGAAGAGACAAGACCGCCATTTTTATAAAAAACACCATCTTTTTCAATGTGATATTCGTCAACCAGAGCAATATAAGCCTTGTTCCTGACGCAGCCGAAATCGTAATGATGATTATATTTTTGGTTGAAAAAGACCATGAACACCCCCCGATTACACAACCTTAGCGCGGTGAATGGCAAACGTCCTGTTAACCTTTAGTTTTTTTCACAAAAATTTATTGCTCTTATTATTTTCATAATATATATTTCTTTTACCTGTTTTAACCTTTTGCGTGGCACAACAAGAAGTCTGTACAATTTCGCAAGGCAGCACCGAATTTGTTTGATCGATAATGCCCGGCACGAATACATAGAGACAGTGTAATTTTTAAGGGGTGTCCAATGTTAGAATTGGTAAAAAACGTCGATCAAGATAATGACGGGTATCAAGAACAAGAACCCTCGCAGCGTGCTTTTATTGTATCAACGCGTCCCCCCAAAAAACCCCTTTCCGGCGGTATGGCTCCCGCTGTGCGCGAAGCGTCCAGGGAATATGATGAAGTCATCTGGTACGCCCTCGGCAGTGAAGGCGAAAAAAGCGCCATGCGCAAGCAATTCGACTCTCACACCCCTGCAGAGAAAGCGACGCCGGTTCATAGATATGAAGTTGAAGGCTTCAATGTTCGCCAAATTCAATTGTCCAAAGATAGCTGGACAAGCCACTACGATGAATTCTGCAATCGATGGATATGGCCTGTATGCCACAACCTGACCCAATACGCGAAAGACAAGATTTCTGTCTGGGATATCCAAGGAAATGCCACTGTCAACGACCTTATCGCGCGCGACATGGCGTATGAGTTGGCACAGGAAAAAGACAACAAATCGCCAATCATGATTCAGGATTATCACCATTTCAAACTGGCGATGTATTTGCGCAAATACGACGTCGAAAATCCGATCATTTTCTTCAACCACACGCCTTTGCCAACCATGGAAACCATGGGCAAAATGCGCCCGAAAGAAAATCAGGAATTTCAGGACATGATGAAAGCACTGTTACAGTGCGATTCCGTTCAGTTCCAGACCGAAGAAACGGCACGGCGCTTTCTGAAAATCATAGGTGTCGATAAACCGCCATCAATCGGTCCATATGAATCCATCGTTATACCTGTTGAAGAGGACGGCAAAGAAGCACGGTTTGTGCGTGTCGGTCATGCCCCCATCAGCATCAACGCAGATAAGGTTTATCGCGTATCCCGCGATGAGTCCCCTCTGGAAAGCCCTATATCCCAATGGCTAGAAGAGCAGCTCGTTGCGCCAAACATTTTGCTCAACTTCGAACGATGCGACTACACAAAAGGCATTAAAGAGAGAGCCGAAGCTTATCTGGAAATGATGAAGACGCATCCTCATCTGCGTGGGCAAGTGCAGCTTGTCTTGCAAGCGGAACCCACAAGACCCGATATACCTGAATACAAACAATATGCCGCAGAAGTGAAAGATCTTGTCGACATGATAAACGAGGACAAGTCATTGTGGCATGGCGATAAAGAACCAGTAATCTTCCTAAATGCGAATATTCCAAATGATGATCTGTTGAAAATCATGCACAGGACGAAGGAAGTAGAAAATAGTGTAACGAGTGACAAAGCAGAACAAAAACGCATCATATGCGTTACCGCGAACGAAGATGGAATGAATTTGACGGCAAAAGAAGGCGCAATTGCGAATCCCGGCGTGCCTTTAATCATCTCTAGCGGTGCGGGCGCATCAAAAGAACTGGATTGTGACGGCGATGGCGCTATCGTTTACACACCGCATGAAGCTGGCAATCCAAAGCCGCTGATTAACGCCATGCTCAAAGCGTTTAATATGTCACCAGAAGAAGCAGGACGCCGGACGCGAAACATGCTGGAGAAAGTAAAAGGAAATACGATCCAGATGTGGGGAAAATTCATGAAAGACGAGACAAATATTATCCTAGATCGTCGTAAAAATGGCCAAGCGCTTCCCGGACGTCAGTTGCCGACTTATAAACTAGATCTTTAGAATGCAGCGTTCAGATTATTTCTTTTAAAAGCGGGACGGAAACGGCCCGCTTTTCTATCATGGCGCGGGTGTCTGCCTCGGCAACAATGCGGCGTGCGGCCTCGAATGAACGCTCCATATGCAAGAGGATGTAACGGATCACGTCCTGCCCCACCCTCAGCTGGCGGTCATTGAAAAGTTTGACGAGGATAGAGCCAAGAAGAACGTCGTCCGGCTCACGTATCGCGACACAGGGCGCCGCGCGCAGACGCGAGGCGAGGTCCGGCACGGCGAAGGAGCGGCGCACCGGCGGCTCGCTCAGCGTGATCAGAATGGAGCGCTTTTCCTCCTTAAAGAGGTTGTAGAGGTGAAAAAGCCCCTTCTCCCGTTCCACATTGCCGATCAGCGCATCGGCATCCTCAATCACCACATGGCGCGAGCGTTCGGCCAGACCGCGCACGGAAGTATCATTGAGCGCGGTGTGGTCGATACTGGAGGCATTTGCCTTCTCGCTCCATACGGCGGCCAAGTGGCTCTTGCCGCTGGCGACGGGGCCATAGATGATGAGCGCGGGTGCGGGCCAGTCGGGCCACAGGTCTATCCACGCAACGGCATCTTCGTTGGTTGGCGCAATAAGGAAATCCTCCCGCCCCATCGCGGTGCGGTGACCGAGGTCGAAAGGAATCTGCTTTCCGCTTTGGATGTTAGTCATGCGCGGACGAGTCGATGATGATTTGCGGCGCGTCGGGGGCTGGCTCTTCTTTTTGATAAAGGGGGCTTGCCTTGTACTGTTCGATCGCGAAGCCGCCGAGAACACCGATGACCGCGGCGACGGGCACAGCGATCAACATACCGACAATACCGAAAAGCGAGCCGCCGGCGAGCAGCGCGAACATGACCCATAGCGGGTGAAGGCCGACGCTATCGCCCACGATCTTGGGCGACAGGAAGTTTCCTTCGATAAACTGCCCCGTCAGGAAGATCGCGGCGATGATGCTGGTATAGACGAGTTCGCCGGACTGGAACCACGCCACGGCAACCGCCACGACAAGGCCAAGCGTGGAGCCGACCAGAGGAATGATGGAGAACAAGCCGGCGCCGATACCGATCAGGAAGCCGTAATTCAAGCCGGCAACCGTCAGCGAGACCGCATAAATCACGCCGAGCATGAATGCGACCAGAATCTGTCCGCGAATGAAACCCGCGACCTTGCCGTCGATTTTCAACAGCAGGCGGCGGATAAGCGTTGCGTGCTGGCGG
>QFNK01000105.1 GCA_003240795.1 Micavibrio aeruginosavorus
ACCGACGCCTTGTCGATGGTCAGCATGCTGTCCTCCGACTGCCCCATGCGGACGTGAAGACCGCTCAGCTCCAGGATAAAATGCCCCTTCAGTTCCGGCCACGTGAACACCATGTCGTCGAACGTGACATGCACATTCGCCTCCGGATTGCTCAGGGCGTCTTCGACATAGGGTTTGGCGAAACCGATGCTCATCGGCCCCTGTGACAGGCGCCATACAAATGCGCCAAACGCGATCGCGGCGATCAGCGCGACAACGACCAGTGTTTCAAGCACGACCAGAATCGTCCGGTTGCCGATTTTCAAAAGCGGTTTAAGCAAAATGTTTTCCTGAAAATGGGATGGACACTCTGGTTTACAATATGCCGTTAAAGGTAGGATATAATAAGGCTTTTGTCAGGGACAATCTTGACATTTCCCCCGCCGCCCCACAATTTCTATCCCATTCAAACGACAGAATGAGGATACCAAATGACCGTCCCCGCCGAAGGTTCCAAAGCACCCGAAATTGACCTCCCTACCGACAATGGCGGCCATTTCCGCCTGTCGGACATGAAGGGACGCAAGGTCGTCGTCTATTTCTATCCCAAGGACGACACGTCCGGCTGCACGGCGGAATCCTGTTCTTTTTCCGAAAACATCAAATCTTTCGAAAAGCTGGGCGTGGACATCGTCGGCATTTCAAAATGCAGCGTGAAAAAGCATGACAAGTTCAAGGCAAAATACGATCTGCAATTCCCTCTCGCGTCGGATGAGAACAGCGATGTCTGCGAACGCTATGGCGTATGGAAGGAAAAGTCCTTCATGGGCCGCAAATATATGGGTATCGAACGCACAACCTTCCTGATCGGCGAAGACGGAAACATCCAAAAAGTCTGGCCAAAGGTAAAAGTCGACGGCCACACCGATGAAATCCTCGCCGCGCTCAAGGCCGCGTGACATTGCCGCTTTTGTGGAATTAAAGGAAAATACTAGGGGATGCGGAGCCTTACGACGCCAGCTTGAGGCCTATAATCCCGGTCAATATCAATCCCGCACTTGCGATCCGAAACGCCGATGCGCTTTCACCGAACAGCACGATGCCCGCAATCATCGCGCCGACCGCGCCGATCCCTGTCCATACCGCATAGGACGTGCCCAGCGGCAACGTTTTGACCGCCAGCGTCAGGCACCCGAAACTCGCGATCATGGCAATCACCATCAGAACCGACGGCACAAGGCGCGTGAAGCCTTCGGAATATTTCATGCCGAGCACCCAGCCGATTTCGAAAAGACCCGCCAGAAAAAGAAGAAGCCACGCCATGATGAACAATACCTTTCCTATAGGTTTGTGTAAGGCCGTCCCTACGGTGTCATGAAAAAACAGGCGGGTCGTCCCGCCTGTCATTGATTATAGTCCGGTGCCCGCGAAAGGCAATCTACATGGCATCGCCGCCGCGCACCCTTGTCGCCGCCATCATGGTGCCCCACGCCGCCGCGCCAAGCACGATGAACCCGCACACAACGGGGATCAGCGTGCCGTTATACATCTGCCCGATCAACGCGCCGAAGAACAAAGAGATCAGCGACGACACCGCGCCGATAACGGCCGCGGCGATACCCGCGATATGTCCCATCGGCTCCATCGCCAGCGCGTTGACGTTCCCGAACACAAGGCCGCAGCAGAAAAGAAGCACGGACGCATAGCACAGGAACATCCAGAGCGAGATATCGACAAACGCATGCAGTATCAGGAAGGCAACGGAAACAATCACCGCCGCCGCATACGCGCGAAGGCAGATATGCCGCATGCCCAGACGCTCGACAAGGAAGGAGTTGCAGAAGGAAGACAGCCCGAATACCAGCGCAAGCGCGCCGAAATACACGGTGAACATGTTGCCCGTGCCGAACTGCTCCTGGAATATCTGCTGCGACGAATTGAGATAGCCCGTAAAGCTCCCGAACGTCAGACCCATACAGATCGTGTAAAGGCATGTAGCACGGTGGCAGAACACTTCCTTGAACCCGTTGATGATGTCCGGCACATGGAAGGGAATGCGCTTTTCGCTGGGCAGCGTTTCTTCAAGGCGCAGATAAACCCACGCCATGATCACCAGCGCATAGACGATATACAGGATAAAGATATCGCGCCATGACGCGAACAGCATAATGCCCTGCCCCATGCTCGGCGCAATCGCCGGCACCATGATGAAGATCATCATGATGATCGACATCACTTTCGCCATCTTCCGCCCGCTGAACTTGTCGCGCACGATCGAAACTGTGGACACATACGGGCCGGCGACGCCAAGCCCCTCGATCACGCGGCCGATCATCATCATTTCCAGCGTGTTGCCGAAATAACAGATGACACTGCCGACCAGATACAGCGCAACACCGGCGTAGAGGACTTTCTTCCGTCCCAGCGCATCCGACAATGGCCCGCAAATGAGTTGCCCCACCGCAAGGCCGCCGAAAATCCCGACGATCAGGTATTGCGCATGGTTCGGGTTTTCGAGCTGCAGGTCACCCGCAATGATGCCGAGCGCGGGCAGAAGCGCGTCGATCGATATCGCGACGATGGACATCAGCAAGGCCATCAAAATCGTGAATTCCAGCGAATGATTTTCCATCGGATCTGTTTCGGTCATGTAAATCTCTTGGCTTTTATAAAATAAACGGACAAAAAAGCGGCCCTCGAGCCGCTTTTCTTTAAAAACTATCGAACGGCTACTTTATGCCGCCTGCGCAAGTTGCGGGATGACCTTGCGGCCGCCTTCGCACTTGTTCATGTGGTCATGGACGTGCGCGACCATCTCGTCCGTGCGCTCATGGAAGAAATGGTTGGCATTATCGACAACGCGGTAATCGATGCTGATGCCTTTTTGCGCCTGCAGTTTTTCAACGAGCTTGGCGACGCTTTGTTCCGGTACGATATTGTCTTTCTGCCCGTGCAGGATCAGACCCGAAGACGGGCAAGGCGCAAGGAACGAGAAATCATAGATGTTCGCCGGCGGCGCAACGGAGATGAATCCCTGGATTTCCGGACGGCGCATCAGAAGCTGCATGCCGATCCACGCACCGAACTGGAATCCCGCGACCCATACATATGGCGCGTTCGGGTTCAGCTGCTGCATCCAGTCAAGCGCGGACGCGGCATCGGACAGTTCGCCCTCACCGCGGTCGAAAACGCCCTGGCTTCTGCCGACGCCGCGGAAATTGAATCGCATCGTCGAAAATCCGCGCGCGACCATCGCCTGGTACAGCAGGTAGGTGTTCTTGTTGTTCATCGTGCCGCCGTGTTCGGGGCTCGGGTGCAGCACCAGCGCAAGCGGCGCATTCGGCGTTTTGGAATGGTGGTAACGGGCTTCCAGTCGGCCGGCGGGGCCGTTGAAGATAATTTCTGGCATCAAAGTCTTCCCACAAAGAAAACAGTTCAATTTGTCCCCTTCTTAAAGAGTTGCGCGGCAAAAGTCCAAATTATTCGTGTAAATCATTGAATCAATTGTGGGCAAGCCGTGAATCTGGGAAATAATCCGCCTTTCGCCTGAGACTTTTAAAAGTTTCGGAAAAGGCCTATAAAGCCGGAATGCGCAGAATTTACCTCGATTACAACGCGACCTGCCCCATCCGCCCCGCCGCGATAGACGCCGCGGCCGCCGTGATGCGCGAGGTTGGAAACGCCTCCTCCATCCATGGCCACGGCCGCGCAGCGCGAAAACATGTCGAGGATGCACGAACGCAGGTTGCAAACCTTGCCGGCGTGCGCCCCGCGCAGGTCATCTTCAACTCCGGCGCGACGGAGGGGAACAACACAATCCTTTCCGGCTACCGGGATCAGATGGTTTTCGTCTCCGCGATCGAGCACCCTTCCGTTCTCGAATCAGCACCCCACGCGAAACAAATTCCCGTGACGAAAGACGGTATCATCGACCTCGCCGCGCTGGAAAAGATGCTGGCCGAACACACGCCCGCCCTTGTCTCCGTGCAATATGTGAACAGCGAAACCGGCGTGATCCAGCCGGTGGCCGAAGCCGCCGCCCTGGTCAAATCCTGCGGCGCGAAACTCCATTGCGATGCCGTGCAGGCCGCAGGCCGCATCGCGCTCGACTTCGCCGCCACCGGCGCGGATTACATGACCCTCTCCGGCCACAAGTTCGGAGCGCCGCAGGGCGCGGGCGCCGTCATCTTCCGCGAAGGGCTTCAGATGCCGAAATACATGCATGGCGGCGGGCAGGAAAAACGCCAGCGCGCAGGCACCGAAAACGTCGCGGCCATCGCGGGCTTCGGCGTTGCGGCGGACCTCGCGGCGCAGGAGCTTCCGGCTTATCGGGAACTGTGCCTGTCCTTCCGCCGCGTGCTGGAGGAAGGTCTTCGCGCCTGCGCCTCCGACATTGTCATTATCGGCGAGCATGCGGACCGCGTGACCAACACCACCGACGTCATCCTCCCCGGCGTGTCGGCGGAAACACAGATGATGGCCATGGACCTCGAGGGGATCGCGGCCTCCAGCGGCTCCGCCTGCTCCTCCGGCACTTTCAAGCCGAGCCACGTTCTGGCCGCCATGGGCTATGGGGAAGACGCCGCCAGGTCCGCCTTGCGGTTTTCGACCGGATGGGCTACCACAATCGCCGACATCGAAGACACCGTCGCCGCCTATGGCCGCATGGTGGCGCGTGTCCGGAAAAACTAAAATTTATTACGCTGTCATCCCGAGCGGAGCGAAGGATCTCAGGCCGAGAAGAGGAAAATGGAAATGCCGAAAATTACCTTCAAATTGAAAGATGGCAGCGAGAAAGTGATCGACGCCCCCGTCGGACTCTCGCTGATGGAAGTCGCGTTGAAGAACAATGTGGAACAGGTCGAAGGCGCCTGCGGCGGTTCGCTCGCCTGCGCGACATGCCACCTCTACATCCACCCCGACTGGTGGGACAAATGCCTGCCCGATGGCGACAAAAGCGATGATGAGGAAGACATGCTCGACCTCGGCTTCGACGTTCGCCGCACTTCCCGCCTCTCCTGCCAGATCATAGTGACGGACGATATGGACGGATTGGTCGTCGCCACGCCGGGAACAAAGACGGGGTGGTAGAGAGTCTCTGACTAGCACCCTAGACTTATCGCATATTCAGCTCTTGTTGTTTTTAGTCAAAGCGGTCTAGTTTCGCGACCATGTTAGGATAAGCAATCTTGGCAGCACCAATCTTCCACCCGCAAATCTCTTTGAATATTTCAGTTCCTTCTGTCTTGTACATTTCTACTGGAACGAAAGGCGCACCGCAATTAATAGGATTGAACAAACGATGCCGACCATTGCTGAATTGCAATGGACGCTCACGATTCAAACCGTAACTGATATATGGCATTTCAATCGCTCTTCCGATGATAGAGCCTCTTAAATGCTGCGCACTGGTTTCGCGCGAGGATTGATGAAGAATAGCATCATATCCTGTCGCCCATGTTTCTTTATTAACCTCTTCCCATGTCTTTTTAAGAGTACATAAAGTTTGCTCAAGCGTTGTGCTTTGCCGCTCCCATAACGCGCGAACCTTTGTAGAATCTGCTATAATGATTTCAAAATCATTACGCATGTGGTCTGAATCAAATGTCGCCTTGTAATAAAGATTACCGCCTGGCGCATCAGGAGTCAGAACGGGGTAGAATTCCCTCGAACCACCTTCATACAATTTATCACCTTGAGCAAATGTCTCTATAACCGATTTATTACCTATCATCGTCTCATAGTTCTCAACACTGCCCCTCAACATCCGGTTAAACCGTATACCGTCATGTACGCTACCGTTTTGAAAAGTGATTTTCGTACAAAGACCGTTTTTTTCATTGAATGTGACAGGCGTAATCCATGGCCCTTTTACGAATTGCCAGTTGATGTCGGACAACCCGTGATTTGGAAAGAAATAATCGCGCGCTGCCTTAGCTGCTGTCAGAATATTTTCAGACACCAAACCGCCAGCATTTTCCTCTATTTCAAAAAGATGGATATAGGGACCGCTCGGGGAAACATGTATGCCACAAACCGAAGCCACATGTTTGGTTTCGGGGGCAGCAGGTGAAAATTCAAAGACATTAATATTACTCATGATCGAAAGATCGTCATTTTATCATAAGGGAATTTATGCATATTGTTTGCAAATTTGAAAATTTTCAAAAATTCCTAAAAATATAATTACAAAGCTTATTTAATCCCCGGCGCTCGCACGGTAATAGAAGAATAGGTTTTCCCCCCGACTTCTACCTTTGATTTCTCCATCCAGACACCTTGCGGGAAATACTGCTTATAAGCTGTTTTTGCCTGTTTCATATATTCGCGTAAATCAGCGTCGTTTTGATAGCTTTGCTTCGCATCGGCGAAAGCCTTGCAAAACTGCTTCTTGGCATTTGAATCCGTAAGGAAAAGCTCTTCGTTTTTATCACCGATCACACAAATGCCGTAACCGACATCAAACGCATCGAGCTTGATGGCCTTTCCGCTATCAAGCAGTTTTTCTATGACAGGAGGCACCAAAGAATTGGCTTGCGCTTCTTGAAAAACACCGGCTATCGCCCCTACTGCACCTATAACCGTTGCGGCGATTGTATTCTTGCTCATGACACTCATCTTTACGCCCCTTT
>QFNK01000106.1 GCA_003240795.1 Micavibrio aeruginosavorus
AAAGCCGCGTGGACATCACGACCGGTTTCAACGGCACCAGCGTTATCATGTTCGGCACGATCAAGGGCGGTGAGGCAGGGCTTGCCGTGACGCTCAAGGGACCGGAACGCACCATCGTTATCCGGAAGAAGGAGAAAACGGCGGGCACATGGATGAACCGCGGCTCGGTCGAGTTCCGCCGCGTGCCGAGTTATTACGATTATGCATTGAACCTGACGGGCGCGGGCGATACGGCGGCGCTGTTCGGAGACAACCAGATCGGTGTCGATTACCTGGCGTTTTATCCGGAGGATGCGGATGAAGACCCCGCCATTGTGGAAAGTTTCAGCGACGCGCTGATCCGCAACATGCAGGAAAAAGGGTTTTATCCGCTGAAGCCGAAGGTTCCGCAGATGCTGGGCGACGGATTTTTCAAGGTGTCGTTCGATCTGCCGCCCGGCGTGCCGACCGGAATTTACACGGTGGAGGCGATGGCGGTGCGCGACGGTGTTGTCGCCGCGCGGGAGTCCAAGACGCTTCAGGTCGGGCAGGTCGGATTCAACGCCCGTGTTTATCTGTTTGCCGAAAACCATTCGCTTTTTTACGGGATTGCATCCGTCCTGATCGCGCTTGTGTCAGGATGGGCGGCGTTCACATTCCTGAGGAGGGACTGACCATGGACGAAATCATCGACGTCGAATACACGCCCAAACGCAAAAGCCGCGCCGGTGACGGCGGCACCTATCTTGTTGTGGCCGACGATACGGACGAGTTCAAGATCGCGCTGCGTTACGCGTGCGAGATGGCAAAGAACCGCCGCGCGCGGGTCGGCATCCTGCGGATCGTCGAAGACCAGGATTTCCAGCATTGGGGCGCGGTCGAGCAGCGGATGAAAAAGGAGCTGCGCGAGCAGGCGGAAAAATACCTATGGTCCGTGGCCAAGGCCGCGAACGAGCTGAACGGCACGATGCCGTCCCTCTACATCGCCGAAGGGGACAAGGGGGAGGCCGTTTTGCAGACGATCGACGCGGATGAATATATCATCCAGCTTGTGCTTGGCGGCGGGGTCGAGCATTCGACGCCGGGGCCGCTGGTGTCGTTCTGCGTCGGCAAAGGGCTTGGCCGCCTGAAAGTTCCCGTGGTCGTGGTGCCGGGTCACATCAAAGAGTTTTCTTGATTTTTACCCGTGTCTTGAATAGGACATTTTCAGTATTATTTTGTCTTTCGAGACAGAGCCGTAAACAGAGGTAAAAGAATGTTCATCCAGACCGAAAACACGCCCAATCCCGCGACGATCAAATTCCTTCCCGGCGTGACGGTGATGCAGTCCGGCGTTGCGGAATTCCGCGATGAGGACGAGGCGAAGCGTTCGCCGCTGGCCGAGCGTCTGTTCGAGATCGACGGCGTGCAGAGCGTGTTTTTCGGCTATGACTTCATTTCCGTCACGAAGCTTGAGGGCATTGAGTGGGGCGCGATCAAGGCGCCTGTCCTCGGCGCTGTCATGCAGCACTTCACCATGGGCGAGCCGCGGTTCAACGACGGCGCGCACGGCGGCGAAGCGGATGACAGCATGCTCGACGAGATTTCAAAGCAGATCAAGGAGCTGATCGACACACGCGTGCGTCCGGCCGTGGCGCAGGACGGTGGCGATATCGTATTCGAACGGTTCGACAAGGGCATTGTCTATCTGCAGATGCGCGGCGCTTGCTCCGGCTGCCCGAGCTCTACCATGACGCTGAAAAGCGGGGTCGAGAATATGCTCCGCCATTACGTGCCGGAGGTTCTGGAAGTCCGCCAGAGCATGGGTTGAGCGTTCTTTACAGGAATTTGGAAAAGGCACCGCAAGGTGCCTTTTTTATTCGACGCTGATCCAGCCGGCACGGGCATGGCGGGTCGGCTCTCCGGCCTGCGGCTGTACCAGCAGGGCTGCCTTTGCGAGGAGTTCGGATGGCACCGTGAACATCATGCCGAGCCAGCGCCAGCGGGGTTCTTCGCCCGCGGCGTTCGCAACGGGCAGGGTGCAGTTGATGCGCGGGCGGTCTTCCTCGAACGGGGCGGTCATGCGGATTTCGACGCGGTTGCCGAGGATCTGCAGGTCGGGTTTTTCACCGCCTGTAAAACAGGTCATGTCTTTCAGCGATTTCGCCATGTTTTCAGGCACGGTAAAACCGATGGCGGGTTTCAGGTCGTTCAGGCGCGGATCGGCGGGAGAAACATCTTTGGCGGGAAGCGGGAGGGCGTTCGCCGTCATCAGGAAGCGGTCCATGTCGGCAAAGGCTTCGGTCTGGGTGAAGCGCGGCAGGGAAAACATGTCATCCCCCGCCCACGCGGTGCCGGATTGCTGGCCGAACGCGGCATCAAGGCCGCTTTTTTTCATGATATCGCGGTAGGCGGCATCATATTCACCGAACGGGTAGGCGAAGAGGCGCGGCTTTACATCCAGTTCATCGCGGATGCGGGCAATAGAGTTGTTGATCTGGCGGCGGATATCTTCGGCGGGATGTCCGGCGAGGCGGGCATAGCCGGACGGATGCACGCCGAACGTGACAAGGTCGGTGTGTTTCAACGTGCGAAGATCGGCCCAGGTCAGGTAGGGCGGCTTGCCGGACGAGACAGCGGATTCCGGAATGAAAACAGTGAAGGGCAGATTGTGTTTTTCGAGAAGCGGCAATGCCTTTGTCAGGACGGATTTGTCCGCACCGTCAAAGGTAATGGCAACCGTGTGTGCGGGCAGGCGCTTGCCGGTGCGGAAGGCATCGACAATGTCCTGCAGCGGGAGAACCTTGTAATCGCCTTCGGTGATTTCCTCGATATGCGCGGCGAATTGCGCGGCGGTGACGCTGGCGGACGGCGCGTCGTCATTGCCGATGGCGAAGTAGCTGAAAATCACGGCGGAGCGCTGATCGTAGGAGCCGTCCGCGAAGCCGTCCATATTTGCCGATGCGGGGAACGGCAAGGCGGTCAGGGCAATCCCTGCGCATAGCGTCAGCGCAACGCGTTTCGCGGATGAAAGGAACATGCCCCATTCTTACCCGAACAAGCGGCGCTAGGCCAGAATAATCGGGCGGGGGGTTGATCCTTTCGGCCCATGGGGTAGATTACGGGCGTAAGAAACCATCATCATATTTTGTAAGGAATTTTCGCTATGACAAACGGTGTAAAGATTAACGACGAGGCGATCGACGCCGTATTCCTGAAAGCGCGCACGTTCAACCACTGGCAGAAAAAAGACGTGCCGGACGCTTTGCTGAAACAGGTTTACGACCTTACGAAAATGGCGCCGACGAGCGCGAATTGCTCGCCCGCACGTATCGTGTTCGTGAAATCCGAAGAGCAGAAAGAGCGCCTGAGACCGTATCTGGACAAGGGCAACGTCGACAAGACGATGAGCGCGCCAGTCACGGCTATCATTGCGCAGGACCGCAAGTTTTATGAATACATGCCGAAGTTGTTTCCGCATACCGATGCGAAAAGCTGGTTCGTCGGCAAGCCGGACTACATCGAAAGCACGATGCGCCGCAACGGCACGCTTCAGGGCGGGTATTTCATTCTGGCGGCACGTTCGCTGGGACTAGATTGCGGGCCGATGTCGGGTTTCGACGCGGCGGGCGTGAAGAAGGAATTCTTCCCGGACCTCGACGGCGAAATCGATTTCCTCTGCAATCTCGGCTATGGCGATCCTGAGGGCATGTTCCCGCGTTCCCCGCGTTTCGATTTCGATGATGTCTGCAAAATCGTCTAACGACCAGAAGGGGCTTGTCCTTTCGATTGATGCCGCCATGGGCGGATGCGTGGCTGGGCTTTACAATCCGGTCACGGGCGAAGCCGTGGAGCGAAGCCTCCGCACGGAGCGCGAGCAGGCGGCGAAGCTGGTTCCCATGGTGCAGGAAATGATCGCGGAAGCGGGCGCGGGATTTCCGGATGTCGCGCTGATCGTCACGACGATCGGGCCGGGGTCTTTCACAGGCCTTCGCATCGGCATGTCGGCGGCGCGGAGTTTCGCGCTGGCCCTCGGTATTCCGCTGCAAGGCATTACGACGTTCGATGCGGTGCTTGAAAGCTGCGCGCGCGGGGAAGACGGGGCGGGCTATTTCATCCTTCTGGAGGCAAAGCGGCGGGATTTTTACGTTCAGGTTTTTGATAAAAACAAGACAGCCGGTGAGCCTGTGTGCCTTGAAACGCCGGAGATTGTTGATCTTGCGCGGGGTAAGGGGCTTATCCTTTGCGGGGATGCGGCAGGGCGTCTTGCGGGGGAAGCGGGAGAGGCTTTCGACGGACTGTTTTCAGAGGTGCGGGAGTGCATCCTGCCGTTCGGCGCGGTGATCGCACGCAAGGGGCATGATGTATTCACGAAAAACGGCCATGTCGCGGACAAGGCGGAGCCGCTGTATATGCGCGGTGCGGATGTATTCCTTTCCAGTAAAACGCAAAGAAAAATTGCCGATTTCCCTGTATAGAAGTAATTATTAAAGCATTCGGCGTAAAATGCTTTGTATATGCCAGATAATAGTTGTGATTTTTATTGAAACGACTATGTGTATCAGCATATTCTTATAAAACATTGCCTTGACGGAGATTTCATGCCCAATCAATCCAGCCATACCGATCTGCTTGCCCTGACGACCGAAATCGTATCGTCGCATGTTTCCAACAACACGGTATCGCAGAACGATATTTCGGGATTGATCGAGCAGGTTTACCGTACTCTGTCGGGGCTTGGCAGCGGCATGGGCGGTTCGTCCATCCTGAGCGGCGACCGTCCGCAGCCGGCGGTTCCGGTCAAGAAATCCATCACGCCGGAATACATCATCTGCCTTGAAGACGGCAAGAAGCTGAAGATGCTCAAGCGCCATTTGAAGACGGCGTATGACATGAGCCCGGAAGATTACCGCGAACGCTGGGGCCTGCCATCCGATTACCCGATGGTCGCGCCGAATTACGCGAAGCAGCGGTCGCGCCTTGCCAAGGACATCGGCCTGGGCACCAGCCGCAAAGCACAGAAATAACAAGAAGCCCGTGGATAGCGGGCTTTTTTTATTGGGAGAGCTCGCGGCTGCGCGCTGCGGCGGCGGCGATGGCGTGATCCATCAATTCCTGAAACCGCCCGTCCATCAGAACGGACAACGCGGCGGCGGTTGTGCCGTTCGGGCTGGTGACATTTTCGCGCAGGATTCCGGGCAGAACGTCATGCATGTCTTCGGCAAGGGCTGCCGAGCCAAGCACGGTCTGGCGCGCGAGCGTGAGGGCGAAATCAGGTTCGAGGCCGGCTCTGATCCCTGCGACTGTCATCGTTTCGATCAGGTAGAAAACATAGGCGGGACCGCTGCCCGATACGGCAGTGACGGCGTCCATCAGACCTTCATCCGCGATCCATTCCACCTTGCCGAGCGCGGCGAGCAGTGAGTCCGCCTGCATGCGTGCGTCTTCGGTGACATGGGGCGAGGATACGGCAACCGTCATGCCGCGGCGGATGGCGGCGGGTGTGTTCGGCATGGCGCGGATGATCGGCTGCATGCTGCCGAAGTGACGCTGGAGCGAGGATATCGTGCGTCCGGCAGCGATGGAGAGGATGCCGAGATTTGCGGGCAGGTTTATTTTGACGGCGGCGCAGAAGTCGTCCATCATTTGCGGTTTGATGGCAATGACCATCCAATCCCATTGGGATGCGAACGACACGAATGTCTGTTCGTTGGCGCAGTAGGTTACGGATGGATGCGAGATATAATCAGCGGGAAGGCCGTTGGGGTCGAGGACATGGACATGCGTGACAAGTCCCGAGTCCAGCCACGCGCGAAGCATGGCGCCGCCCATTTTACCGCAACCGGCAAGGCCGATGGCGGCCATCGCTTACGAAGCCCCTACGGGTTGCATCATGGCGAGTTCGAGTTCTTCGCGGGTCGCAGGTTTGCTGCGGGAGAGAAGTTCGAACAGGGCATAATAACGCTCGCACTCCGACAGGGCGATATCGACCATGTCTTCCATATGTTCCGCGCCGGAGTTCTGCGTCTGGCCGCGGAAGAGGGCGGTGTGGCGGAAGCATGGGATCTCGGTGCCTTCGCGGAAAGCGAAGTGGCCAAGCCACATTGTGGAATTGATTTCCGTCATCGCGGTGGCGGCGTTGGCAATGGCGTCGCGGCGGATGTCCAGATCGTACTGGCAGCAAAAGCGCATGGCGCTGTGTTCTTCCTGCCAGTGGAAGAAGAGGCGGTATTCGCCCATTTTTCCCGTGACCTGAACCGTCAATTCGTCCTCGCCCATGCGGTCAAAGGCCCATTCGTTGGCGGAGAGAATCTCTTCCACACTGTCGAGCGCGTTGCTGACATCCTCAAAAATGTCGTCGTGGGATGACAGGCTCATTATTTCTTCTTTCCGGTGGATTTTTTCGCGGCGGCTTTTTTGGCGGCGGGCTTTTCGGCCTTGGCCGGTTCGGCG
>QFNK01000107.1 GCA_003240795.1 Micavibrio aeruginosavorus
CGACGGCGGATTCCACGACCGCCTCGTCCTCATTGATCGCGCTTTCGATTTCCGCCGTGCCGAAACGGTGGCCGGAGACGTTGATGACATCGTCCATGCGGCCCGTGATCCAGTAATAACCGTCTTCGTCGCGTCGTGCGCCGTCGCCGGTGAAATACTTGCCGGGGAAGGTCGAGAAATAGGTTTGTTCAAACCGCGCATGATCGCCGTAAACGGTTCGCATCTGGCCGGGCCAGCTATCCGTGATGCAAAGCGCACCCTCGCACGCGCCGTCCAGCGGCGTGCCGTTTGTATCGACGATTTCGGGTTTCACGCCGAAGAACGGAAACGTCGCCGATCCCGGCTTGGTTGTCGTTGCGCCGGGCAGTGGGGTAATAAGATGCCCGCCTGTCTCCGTCTGCCACCACGTATCAACGATGGGGCAGCGCCCTTCGCCGACAACGTCGTTGTACCAGTGCCAGGCTTCGGCATTGATCGGCTCACCGACAGAGCCGAGGATACGCAGCGAACTGCGGTCATGTTTTTTCACAAACGCATCACCCGCCTTGAGAAGGGAGCGGATGGCCGTCGGCGCGGTGTAGAAGGAATTGACCTTGTGCTTTTCAACGACCGCCCAGAAACGTCCCCAGTCCGGATATTGCGGCACGCCTTCAAAAATCAGGGACGTTGCGCCATTCGCCAGCGGCCCGTACACGATATAGGAATGCCCCGTAACCCAGCCGACATCGGCGGTGCACCAATAAACATCGCCGTCCTTGTAATCGAAGACGCATTCATGCGTGAGCGCCGCATAAAGTAGGTAACCGCCCGTCGTGTGCAGAACACCTTTCGGCTTTCCGGTGGAGCCGGAGGTATAGAGGATGAACAGAGGGTCTTCGGCATTCATCGGCTCCGGCTCGCACTCCGTGCTCACTTTTGATGTCGCCTCATGCCACCAGATGTCGCGGCCTTCGGTCCAGTCGATCTTGCCGCCCGTGCGCTTGAAAACAAACACGGTGTGAACGTCCGGGCATTGCTTGAGCGCCTCGTCTGTATTCGCCTTAAGCGGCACGGCCTTGCCGCCGCGCAGCCCTTCGTCGGCCGTGATAATCACATTCGATTTGCAATCATGGATGCGGTCGATGAGAGATGTGGGCGAAAAACCGCCGAACACGACGGAATGGATCGCGCCGATACGCGCGCAGGCCAGCATGGCGTAAGCGGCCTCGGGAATCATCGGCATATAGATGGTGACGCGGTCACCCTTCTTCACGCCGCGTTCTTTCAGCGCGTTGGCAAGTTTGCAGACTTCATCTTTCAGTTGCGCATAGGTGATCTTGCCGCCGGTGGATGGATCGTCGCCTTCCCAGATAAAGGCGGTCTGATCCGCGCGGGCGGCAATGTGGCGGTCGATGCAGTTATAGGAAGCGTTTAGGACGCCGTCCTCATACCATTTAATCGAAACGGGCGACTGGAACGATGTGTTCTTGATCTTCGTCGGTTCCTTGAACCATGTCAGGCCTTTCGCCGCATCGCGCCAGAAACCGTCAGGATCGGTGACGGAACGCTCATACAGAGCGGCGTAGCGGTCTGCCGTGATATGCGCATTGCTGGCGAGGTCGTGCGGAGGCGGGAACACAGGCGTGGTATCGGTCATGGAAAAAACCCTTAATCTATGAAAATGCTGCCTTTTTCCAGTGTAGCACAAGCCGTTAACGCTTGTGTGAATCAAGCGTTGTGCGCTGCCGCAAGGCAAGGAATTCTGCGGGTTTTATGCGATGCCTTTTTGTATTCTGCGCAGCGTGATGATGCCGACGCCGATCATGGTGACAATACCGCCGATAATAACGGGCATCTCGATATGCTCGCCAAGGAACAGAACGGAAAGAATGATCGTGAAAAAAGGCGCCAGAAGCGTGAAGGCCGTCACCTTGCCGACATCGCCCTTATGCATCAGGCGTTGCCACGCGATATGCGTCAGGCTGATGATGATGGATTGATAGGCAAGCATCGACCCGAAGAGCGGCCAGTTGACGGACGGCAATTCCACCCATCCTTGCGGAGAAACGAACAGGCTGGCGGCAAAGGTGAAGGGAGCGGCGAACAGGCTGATCAGGCAAATGTAAGTCGCCGGATGCACGCGCTGCAGATGCTTCATTTTCACGTAACTCAGCGACAGAACGAACGTCGAGAACAGCATGATGCCGACGCCGAGCGGATTGCTCGCAAGGTCTGGTTCGCCGAGCATGATAACGACGCCCAGCGCGGCGATGCCGATACCGCTCCACGTCCGCCAGCGGATGGTCTCTTTAAAGAACACCATGCCGAGGATGGTCGCGAAGATGACCTGCACCTGCAAAAGAATACCGACGCTTGCGGCGTCCAGCATGGACAGCGCGACAAACAGCGTGCCGATGTGAAGCACGTTCATAAGCATCGAAATCTGGAAGATGGTCGAAAGCGTTTTCCTGTCCGGCCATTTCACAAAGGGCAGGAACAAAAGCCCGGCGCACATAAACCGCAAGGTCGCGGCGATCAGCGGCTCCGTTTCCGTGACGGCCAGCTTGATGGCGATGACATTGCCCGCCCACAAAACAAGAATGCCGAGGAGCGCGAGATAATCTTTACGGGATAGGGACATGAGGGCCGCCAAAAGGGATCAAGGATAGGTCAGCCTTGTATGGGCTTGGATCATGGCGTTTTCAAGGTAAAAAAAGAGGCCCCCGGGGGCCTCTTGCATTAGCGGCGAGGGCAAGGAGCTTCGGAAACGTAGCGGTTGCCGTATTTGTCTTTGCAGGAAAACTCGCGCGGAGCTTGTTCTCTGTAACGTGGCTCGTCATAACCACGTGCTCCACCTTGCATTTGTCTGCGGCCGTGGTCTGTGCAGACATTGATTGTGCCGCCTACGTTTCCGTTGGAGCGATAATAAGGAACGTTGCAACGGTCTGCTTCATCTGCGTATTCTCTGCCCGGATTGTAATAGCGTGGCGCATCATAACCTCTGCGGCCACCGTTCATCAGCCTGTCCGCGCCGCGCGAAAGATCTTCAACGTCGCGCATGACGCGGCCGACATCACGAAGGGTGCGGGAAAAATCACCGAAGTCACTGGCTTGCGCTTCCGTACCAAAAGAAGTGCTGAGCGAAAGCGTGGAGGCGACAATACCTGCGGCAAATTTGTTTTTCATGGGTGTTAACCTTTTATCCGTTACGATGCCGCGATAGATAAGGTTATTTCACATAATTGTCAAGACAATCATGCCGTCTGGGACTTTTTCAGGATAAAATCCCATTCTTTTTTGGTAACCGGCGACACGGACAGGCGGGATTGTTTTAAAAGAGCCATGTCCTGCAGCTCCGGCGTATCCTTGATTTCTGCCAAGGAAACGGGACGCGCAACGGGCTTTACCGCCTTGAAATCGACCATGCCGAACTTGCCGCTCTCATCCGTCGGGTCGGGATGATACTCCCGTACGACTTCGACGATGCCGACAATTTCCTTGCCTTCGTTGGAGTGATAGAAGAAGGCAAGGTCGCCGTTCTTCATGGCCTTCATATTGTTGGAGGCTTGATAATTGCGGACGCCGTCCCAACCCTGCACGCCTTTTTTGACATGCTGGTCCCATGACCATTTAAAGGGTTCGGATTTAACGAGCCAGTATTGCATACTTATACAACCTCGGCCTTGAGCGGGCGGTCGAGTATCCTCTCTATAAGCAGGTCGATTTCCGCGCCTTCGGACAGGCATTTGTTCATCGCCTCGGAAATCGGCATTTCGACGGCATTGTTCCTTGCCATGACGGAGAGGGCCTTCGCCGTGTGAACGCCTTCGGTCACGGCCGTACGGGAAGCCAGAATCTCCGCAAGTGTTTTGCCCTGCCCAAGCGCAACGCCAAGGGAGAAATTGCGCGACTGCATGGAAGAGCAGGTGAGAATTAAATCCCCAACGCCGCACATGCCCATCAGCGTTTCGCGTTTCGCGCCCAGCGCGGACGCAAGGCGTCCCATTTCTGCGAGGCCGCGTGTGACCAGCGCGGCGCGAGCGGAGGAGCCGAGTTTCTTGCCCTCGATCACGCCGCACGCAATTGCGATGACGTTCTTCACGGCGCCGCCGATCTGCGCGCCGACAACGTCGTCGGAGGCATAGATGCGGAAGGTGCGGCTGCTTAGGACTTCGGCGATACGCTCCGCCTCGTCCTTGTTTTTCATGGCCAGCGTCACGGCACAGGGAAGGCCGCGCCCGATTTCTTCTGCGAATGTCGGACCCGTCAGGATGCCGAGCGGGGATTCCGGAACCACTTCCTTCGCGATCTGGGACAGCATGGAACCTGTTTCAATCTCAACACCTTTGGCGCAGATGATCAGGACCTTGTCTGGTGTCAGGCTCGGTTTCATTTTCTCGAGCGTCGTGCGCAGATGCTGCGCCGGCGTGACGAGAAGAAGGACTTCGCTGGTGCGCGTTACATCGTTCAGATTGCCCGACGCGCGCACGCCTTCGTGCAATTTGACGTTCGGGAGGAACGGGGTGTTTTCATGGAGGCTGTTGATGGAGGAAACGACTTCTTCCTCACGCGCCCAAAGCAATGTGTCCTTGCCGGAGGAGGCGAAGGATTGTGCAAGGGCCGTACCCCACGCGCCGCCGCCTATAATGCCTATTTTCTGCATCTCTTACCCTTTTCTCTGATTGATTTTTTGATTATTGGTTTGCCGCTTTGTTGGTTTTTGCCATCTCATCGAGAGGCCAGCGGGGCCTTGCGGCGACATCGAGCGTGTCCGTCATTCCTTTTTGCAGGCGTTCAATTCCCGTCCAGGCGATCATAGCACCGTTATCCGAACATAATTCCAGCGGAGGCGCAACAAATTCCATTCCTGTCTCCCCCGCCAGATCCATCAACGCGCGGCGAAGCCTTTTGTTCGCTGCAACACCGCCGGAAACGACAAGACCTTGCTTTTCTGCGGCGTTCGGGAATTTTTCACGGAAAAGCGCAATGGCGCGGCGTGTCCGGTCCAGTACGACTTCTGCCACGCTTTCCTGAAAAGAATAGCAGAGGGCGCAAACATCTTCATAGGCAAGCGCGCCCTCCGGCATCTTTTCGACATGCTGGCGCACGGCGGTCTTGAGTCCGGAAAAGGAAAAGTCGCATCCTTCGCGGCCTTTCATGGGAACGGGCAGCGGAAAGCGTTTCAGTGCCGCTGCATGATCGGCGCAGGCGGCCGCCGCACGTTCGACATGCGGACCGCCAGGATTGGGAAGACCCATCAGCTTTGCCGCCTTGTCGAAACATTCGCCGAGCGCGTCGTCGATTGTGCCGCCCAGGCGGCTGTATTTCCCGACGTCTTCTGCGGCCAGAATTTGCGAATGCCCGCCTGATACCAGCAAAAGAAGGTAGGGAAACTCCAGGTCATTGGTCAGGCGCGGGGTCAGGGCGTGCCCCTCCAGATGGTTGACCGCGATGAAGGGCAGGCCGTGGGCGGCGGCAATGGCTTTGCCCGCCATCATCCCGACCATCACCCCGCCGATCAGGCCGGGACCGCAGGTGGCGGCAACGCCGTCAAGGTCGCCGAACGACAGGCCGGCATCCGCCATCGCGCCGGAAATTAACGTATCGAGGTGATCAAGGTGGGCGCGGGCGGCAATTTCGGGGACGACCCCGCCGAACGCCTTGTGTTCTTCGATCTGGCTGAGGACCAGATTGGCCAGAATCCGCTTGTCGCTGTCGATGACCGCAACGGCGGTTTCGTCGCAAGATGTCTCTATCCCCAGAACCTTCATGGGGCGATCTTTATCACGAACATCCCGGGATGACAGCAAGAAACTATTCATGCTAAACACCTCCCCATGGACACGAAATCCTTGAAAATCGGCACACGCGGCTCGCCTTTGGCGCTTTTGCAGACGGAAATGGTGGAAGGCGCGTTGAAAGCGCGGCTCCCCGACCTGCAGATCGAGCGCGTGGTCATCCGCACCACCGGAGACTGGAAGCCGGAGCAGGGGGAAAAGCGCCTGTCCGAAGCCGAAGGCGGCAAGGGACTGTTCGCGCGGGAGATTGAGCTGGCATTGCTGGACAGGACGATCGATTGCGCCGTCCACAGCCTGAAAGACATGCCGTCCTTCCTGCCCGAGGGGTTAGCGCTGGATCATATGCTGGAGCGCGCCGACCCGCGCGATGCGTTCATTTGCCACAAAGTCTCATCTTATATGGATCTGCCGCAGGGCGCGGTCGTTGGCACATCGTCGCTGCGCCGTCAGGCGTTTTTGCTGGCCAAGCGTCCTGACCTGAAAATCGTCCCGATCCGCGGAAACGTGCAGACGCGCCTTGCAAAACTGGCCGAAGGGCAGGTCGATGCGACATATCTCGCGATGGCTGGATTGGACCGCCTTGGCATTAGCGGCGACTTTATCCATCCTGTGTCCATGGAAGACATGCTGCC
>QFNK01000108.1 GCA_003240795.1 Micavibrio aeruginosavorus
CGGTTTGAACTTCGGTGACCGCGTAACGCCAAAAGACGGACGTTTCGGTTTCACATGGCAGGGGCGTTCCATCGACGTTCGTGTCGCCGCAGGGCCGCAGGCGCAGGACGGTGAAAAAATCACGCTCCGTCTGCTTGACCGTGCCGCGCTGAAAGGCTTCGACGAACTCTTCCGCCGTCACGAGGATGTGGGCGATTACCTCTCAAACCTCCTGTCTCCCGAAATCAAGGGCGGCGGCGGTCTGATCCTTCTGTCCGGCCCGACGGGTTCCGGTAAAACGACGACTTTGTATGCCTGCGTTCAGCAGATCGACCGCCGCAGAAAACACGTTCTGACGATTGAAGACCCGATCGAATACGAACTCCGCTACGCCACGCAGTGGCAGGTGCGTCCGGGTATGCGCGGCGGCGAATTCGCCGACCTTATCCGCGCCGCGATGCGTCACGATCCCGACTACATCATCATCGGGGAGATGCGGGACGCCGATACGGTTGAAACATCCCTGCGCGCCGCCGAATCCGGCCACACCGTTATTTCCACCGTCCACGCCGATACGGCGCTTCAGACATTTGAACGCCTGCGTTCCCTGATGCCGGCGGAGCGGGAGCGCTCCTCGACCTTTACCTTGGCGCAGCAGGTGCGCGCGATCCTGAACCAGCGTCTTGTCAGAACGCTTTGCCAGGGCTGCGCCCATCCTGAAGCCGTGGAAAACATCCTGAAGCCGCATGAAATGGACCGTCTCGGTTTCCCTGCTGGAACGACGATCAAATCACACAACACCGCCGGATGCGATCTCTGCAACCGCACGGGTATTTCCGGCCGTACATTGCTGCTGGATGCTATTCTCATTACCCTGGGCCCCGCGCATAGAAACGCGGTGTACGAGGGGCTGATCCGCAACGTAAACGATATCATCCACGAAGACGGCGTTATCGTTCACACCCGCCGCGAAGGTCTTGTCGATCTGGTACGCAGCGGCATGATCGATCCGCGCGCCGCGCTGACCGATCTGGAAGAATAACGGTATCGCGTTATGAAACAGTGGGTTGCAGAAATAGCTTACGACAGCACCTCCGGTCCGAAACGGGCGCAGGAGTCGTTCTATCTTCCAACGGAGGAAGACGTGCGCATGGCGGTATCCAGCCGCGGCGGATATGTCCTTTCCATTCGCCCCCACGAACGCTCCCCGCTCGAAAGATTGCTTGCAAGATCAGGCTGGTGGCAGGTTCAGTTGCTGCGCGGTATCATGTTCCGCTCCATCGCCACGTCGCCCGGCGTCGCCCTCTGGAAACTGATCGAGGCCGAAACGAACCCGATGCGCCAGAACATCCTCTCGCCCGCGCGTGAGGCTCTTTCCCGCGGTCTTGGCGTTATCGACGCGCTCCGCGCCCTGAACATCTTTGACAAGGGAACGATCGCTATCCTCGCCGCGTCCGAGCGTGCAAACAAACTCGCCGAAGGTATCCCGCACGCGATCCATTCGATTACTCAGAAAAAGAAGAACGCCCGCGCCATCATGGGAACCATGGGCTGGCTGGGGTTTGACTTGTTCACCATCGTCCAGTCGCTCTTCTGGGGGCGTGGCATGGTTCTGGGGTGGTTTGAAAGCAACGCCCCAAAAAGCGGCGAAGACTTGGAAAAATACAACCGCGTTGTCGGTTATCTTTCGCTGACGTGGGACGTGCTTATTTACTCCGCCTTCGCCATTGGCGGCTTCATGGTGTGGGCGATTATCTCCTTCTTCCTTAACCGCGGCAAGGAAGACTGGCCGACCGCACGCGTTGTCCGCGCCATTCCTTTGATCGGTGCATACCTTCGTGACCTTGGTTTTTCCGATTCCATGATGGCCTGTGCGCGTATGTTGCGCGGCCACGTCCCGATCAACGCGGCGCTCAGTCAGGCAGGGGAGGCGACCACGTCGCCGGAGGTTCATAAATACTGGGATGCCGCGAACGAGGATCTGGAACGTGGGGTGTCCCTCGGCGCCGCGATGGACAGGGAACCGCTGACCCGCTCGGAACGCCTGGAACTTGCCAGCTTGTCGGACTTGGGACAAGTTGCTACAATCATGGAATCAATTGCCGAAATGCGGGCGCAATCGGCAAAGACCAAACACTCTCTCATCGTTTGGTTGGCGTTCGCATTGACCGGTGTCTACCTCGCTATCGCCTTCGGAAGCGCGATCTATGCTCTGACAGTTATGAACATGAGTATGGACAGCATGATGGGCGGTCTCACGGAAGGAATCTTGTAGGTTGAACTCTCAACCAAGGACAGCAGAATGGCAGATAATACAGGTAGAATGACAGCCGGCCCCGGCACGCGTACGAGCGAGGATGCATCCCGCCCTGCGCCGGGCATGGCCGATTATCTTGCGGGCGAAACAAAAACTTTCGTGTCCGATTTAACACCCTACCTTCCGGGTGAATTGATCGGCGGTGCCATTCCGCACATTCCGGGCCTTGAAGAAGAATCCGTGTGGAACGCGGCCAGCCAGGCCTGCGGTACGGAAAAAGTTAGTTATCTCTACAGCGCCGACGGCGGCCGCCTCTGGTATCTTGCCTGTCCGTCCTCCGCACTTGCGTCCGCACCGGACAGCTGGTGCCCATTGGCCGCGGCGCTTCCGGGTAAAAGCGAACACTGGGACAAGGAAACGGTCTATCTTTACGAGCAGGACGGTCTAGCCTCTGCCCTTCGCTGGGACCCTGACACGGGACGCATGCAGGTCTTTCTGGGCGCCGCCCGTACATTGCTGCCGCGTATGCAGAGCATGGACGCCAACTTCGTATCCATCAATGCGTCCGTTGCCGATGTCGTGCCGTGGAAAAACCGCCAGCTGAGAACGGAAAAACTCTCCCGCGCCTCCGCCATGTTCCTTCTTTATGTTGGCGTCGGCATTAACTTGCTCTTGATTCTATTTTTGGTGTTCCAGTTCATCCTGACAAACACGACGGTGCGCAGCCTTGATAAGGTAAAACAACAAACCCAGACAGCCTCTCAGGAACTGATGGTCGAGGCCTATGACGCCTTGCAGTCTGATGCAATAAAGCACTTGGTTCGTATTCAGGAATTATTGGACGAGCTTGCGACGATCGATGGCACTCTCGTAAAATACAACGTTGAAAATGGCGCTGTAACCTGGGAAGTCCTGGTGCCGCCGGCCTACGGGCAGGGGGTTGGCACAATCCGCGGCCAGGTTCAGCCGGGAATTGAACCGGACGGACGTGTCCGGATTAAGGGAAGTAATTAATTTTTGCAAAAACAGGTGTTTAGGTAACTACATTTAAAGATTTTCTGGATAAAATTTAACAATAATTTGAACGAAACACGCTCATGGCTTTTGACTTTAAAAAAATAGATACAAGCCTTCTCAAGAAACTTGCGGATCCAAAGGCCGCAGGGGACCTGAACGTGTTTCTGGAGAAAATGCCTCAAAATGCCGGACAAACTGTCCTGATTGCCGCAGGGATTGCCTGGGCGATGACGGCGGCCCTTGGACTTTATTCAACCATTCAGGCGCGCCAGCTGACCGAACTTCGCGCCGAACTCCAAAAAGCTGAAGCTTTAACACCCGTTGTGCCGAAAATCAGCGACGCCGCCATTCCGCAGGAGGAAGTGCAGGCTTTCGCTGAAAAAGCAGCGGATGCATATAAAGGGCTTACGTTTACGGCAAACGGTTCCACCTTGGTCATCACGTCTGACCGGACCAGCAATTTTTCGAAATTCCGCGAAGCGATCGGCCACGTTCAAAACGGCGGTTCCGGATGGCGTGTGACATTGGATAAAATGTGCGTAGGCCGCGAATGCGGAGAGCGCGATAAAATTGGCATTGCGCTGAAAATTAACAAGGTTTCTGTGGAAAACCCGGGACAGGCTGGTCAATAGCTTCTAAAAACTGGAATACATTATTCATTATTTTACGGAGGAGAGAAATAAATGTTTACTCAAACTGAAAGAAGAAAGACGCAAGGGGGGAACGTGCTGTTCCTTATCCTGATCGCGGTGGCGCTTTTTGCTGCCCTGTCTTACGTTGTTACGCAGTCAACACGTTCCGGTGGTGGCTCGACGGAGCGTGAGAAAAACATCCTGAGCAGCGCTCAGATGACGCAATACCCGACGGCTCTGCGTACGGCTATCGTGCGTATGGTTCTCGGTGGTGCGCCAGTGGAGCAAATCAAATTCGACGCTCCAGGGTCTGCTGCATTCAGCACGACATCCACACGTCTGTTGGTTTTTCACCCACAAGGCGGCGGATCGACATATCAGGAGGCTCCGCCTGAGCTATCTGCGGATGGTGTAGCATTGCAATGGCACTACAATGCTGACTTCAGCGTTCCTGGTGTAGGTATTGATACAGCTGGTGGTAATGACATCGTTGCATTCTTGCCAGGCGTTTCCCAAGGGGTTTGCAACCAGGTCAATGAGCAGCTGGGGGTAGGTCTTGGTACATGTACGCCTGACGTAGCTGGTGGTACTGTTCCACAAATCAACACAAGTATAGTATACACAAACTTTGAAAAAGATATGACGTCCGGAGGTTCTTATACTTTCCCGGCAAGTGGCACTGCTTTGCAATGTCAGTCTGGTACGTCATTGACGCGTAAAGCTTCCGGATGTTTCTATCATAACGGGCAGAAGAAATACGTATTCTACTCCGTTCTTCTGGAACGCTAGGATATAGATAAACTTGAACCGGCCTTCCTTGAAAAAGGGAGGCCGGTTTTCTTTTTAAGGGGATGAAAAATCGCCGGAAAAGCGCTACACTGGTCGAAAGTGGGAAGGGAATGAAATGTCACGTCTGAAACAACAAAACGGAAGCGCGCTTGTTTATATCCTGATTGCCGTAGCGCTTCTGGCCGCATTGACCGCGACATTCATGGATTCGTCGAGCCAGCAGGTAACGTCGCAGCGCGCGGTGAACACTGTCTCGGAAATAAAATCCCAGGCAAGTCTGATCCAGTCATCCATTCAGGAATGCGTCCTGACATATCCGGCCGGTGATACAACCTACACACCTGCGAACAATCAGGTCATTCCGTACCCCCTCAATCCCGATGCCACGCACATGCTGAACCCGAAACCTTCGGGGAATAAGGAAGTGCAGTTCCTGCGCTGTCCCGGCAATCCCGGAAACTCCAACGACCACGCAAAAATATTCGGTGGCAAGTCCGGCAAATTCCTGCCGCCGCCGCCCGCTTTGTTCCAGCCATGGAAATACGTGAATTATGCCGGAACGGTTTATTTCTGGACGAGCACGGACAAAACGGATTCCTTCATTCTGTCGTCGCTGAAAAAACTGGACGATCAATATTCTGAATGCGAAGCGGACATTATCGACGCGAAATCCGCCAACGTGGCGCTTGACGAAGACAACCAGGCGATCTGCCCATCGGGAAGCTACTGCTTCCGCATCCACATGGTCACGCCGTCCGCAGGCGGGTGGTATAAAGGTGATACGGACGCGGATGAAGCAGACTGCTCGACAAGAGATTAATTTCTACAGTGCCGCGATTTCCTGCTGCGCGCGGGTAAATTCGCTTTGCACCTGAACAATTCTGTCCGGTGAGCAATGCCCGTCTTCCGCCTCGTCCTGAATTTGCGCGGCAATATCGCCGAGCGCGTTGAGGCAGGCTGATCGCGCCGCGCCTTTCAGACTATGCGCCGCTTCTTTTAAGTCGTGCAGGTCGCTCGCCTCCGCCGCTTTTGATAGCCGCTCCATCACCGGCGCCGTCATATCGACAAACATCTTGAGCATCTCGATAGCATCGTCATCAAACGCCCCCATCTGCTCGATCATCGCCTCGCGGTCAATGGCGGACAGGTTCTTGCGCGGTGCAGAAATGTTCGTTTTTACAGGCTCCGCGTTATCCGCTCCCAAAAACCCCCAGCGGACGAGCAGCCTGCGCATCTGCCCCAAAGACACGGGCTTCAAAATACATTCGTCGAACCCATGCCCCATATAAACCTGTCGCTGCGCGATCTGCACATCGGCGGTGAGGGCAATGACGGGCATATGCCGTCCAAGATCGACGTCATCCGCGCGCACGGCTTTCACCAGCGCATACCCATCCATCTCCGGCATATGAAGGTCGGTAATCAAAACGCTGTATTCCCCGCTGCGTACAGCGAAGAGGGCCTCGCGCCCGTTCTCCACGAATGTCGCCTTCACACCAAGCACTTCAAGCTGGCGCGTCAACACTTCGCGCACCGCCGGCATATCTTCGGCGATCAGGAGGTTGCGCTCATTGTCCTGCGGCAACTTCACGGCCTTCGACGCCGCATCGCGCACCGCTTCGCCAAGCCCGATACGGCTTGCCGGTTTCGAAAGATAATCAACGCCGAGTGATTGGAGGGAATGCTGCAATCCCGCATCGTCCC
>QFNK01000109.1 GCA_003240795.1 Micavibrio aeruginosavorus
GTTGTTCCGCACCAAAGGGTACGTTCCCACGTGTGACTCACCCGTGCGCCACTAACCCGAAGGTTCGTTCGACTTGCATGTTTTAGGCCTGCCGCCAGCGTTCGTTCTGAGCCAGGATCAAACTCTCAAGTTTGATCTCATCTCATATCACTCAATTTTGAAATTGAAGTGTCCTAGAACACTTCAAAATCCATTAAGGATTGAAAAGTGCAAGGACCTGCTTTGCGTCACATAACTATGTGAATAGATACGTGGCTCTGCAGGTCGTTTATATAATGTGTTCAACACATCCACGAGCACTGCTGCCTGCGTATCTTCTCTTTCTTATTTACGATGTTCAAGAACCGGAGCGGGCTTACTACCAAACTGATGTTCAGCCCGCAAGTCTTTTTTCAGGTTACCCCGAAAATAATTTTTGACGATGTCGATTGTATAACCTGTGAAGGTATCGCCGTCAACTTCTTAAGAGAACTTATTTTGCCTTTCGGCGTTGCCTCTTTTCGAAGACCGCTGCGGTGTTCCGCGTTGGTGAAGGGGGTTATATGCAGAAGGTTCCCGACTGTCAAACCCCTTTTTTGATTTTTTTTATCTTTTTTTAATTTTTTCTCAAAATCATTGTTTTTCAATGATATATTTTGTTTTCATAAGTTTTGACCCAGCATTTCCTACAGAAGGCCCAGCCTTTTGAGCTCATAAAGCATCTCGGGAGGCGGCTCTTCGCCATTCTCTTCCCCGTCGAAAGCCCCCTTATCCTTGGGAATGCCGGAGCCTTCCAGGTAACGCCACCCCTGGATGGCCCGTTTCTGGACGGAATAGGTCAGGATCAGGCGCGGATCGACGATGATCTTGCACCAATCATGCTCCGCCGGGTCTTCGACCATCTCAAAGCCCAATATCCTCTGGCGCGCCTGAATGCGGTTTTTCATGATCCAGTATATGGAGCCGCCGGAATCCAGCACCTCCTGGGCGCGTTTAGGAGCGTAACGAGTATAGGCAAAAGTCGCCTGCTGCCCCTTAAACTTGAAAAGATATGGCTTTTGCCGCTCGATGAGCTGTTCAATTTCCTGAAGGCCGGCGGCGGTTTTGATGAGATTGACTGCGTTTAATGACATACAAACCGATGTAATACCGCGCATGCAGGCTTGCAAGCCCCGCCATTTATATGGGGATGAGTTTTTGTAGTCATACACATAGCCTGAATACATATGTATAGTTGCAGCCATTATATTTATTTTTTTGACGGCATCCGCATGCATTCTTTTAAGAAAATCACCGCCATATGTATTTTGACGGCATTTATAGCTCTATCTCCATTACCATCGGTTGCGAATGATGCATTCTTGGCGGATGAGGAAGCACCGGAGAGCGCGGCGATTGACGACGATGTGGATCCGAAACCCCTGACGCTTGCGGATCTTGAGAGGCTGACCGGCGGCGGGTTGTCCGGCCTTAACCTGGAGCAGGACAGCCAGAGCCCGATCGAGAAGATGTATTCGGTGCGGGCCGATGAAAAGCTGACGCTTTTCGGGCACGACCTGTTCCAGAAAGGCAAGAAAGCCTCTACCTCCCTTCCGACCGGCACCGTACGGGACGACTATGTGCTGGGCGTTGGCGATACGCTCGATATCAATATACGCGGACAGGAGAACGCGAAGAAATCCTATACCATAGACACCGAAGGATACTTGGTTCCTGACAACTTCAACAGGATCGCAGCGGCGGGCATGACTTTATCCGCCTTGCGCCAAACTTTGGCAGAAGAGGCATCCAGACTGCACAATGTCGATATCGCCGTAAGCCTGTCTGCCCCTCGTCAGATAGATATACTTGTCATTGGTGACGTTTATAGCCCGGGCCGAAAGACGCTGACTTCCTACCATTCAATTCTCGATGCGCTTCAGGAAGCAGACGGCGTTAAAAAAACAGGCTCCCTCCGCCGTATAAAAATCGTTCGCGGCGGCAAAGGGGAATTCGTCGATCTTTATTCCGTGATGATGCAGGGGACGTCGAATGCCGACAAACGCCTTCGCGACGGTGACCGCATTATCGTCCCGCCGATCGGCCCTACCGTTGCCGTAACCGGCGCGGTCAAGCGCCCTGCCATCTATGAAATTCGAAAAGGCGATACGCTCAGCTCTCTCGAGATGCTCGGGCTTGCGGGCGGCGTTGTGTCGCCGGGAAGCAACCGTTTCCTGCAGCTGTCCCTGACAAACGAGGGGAAGGAAATCGTCGAAACGGTTTCCGAACCTGCCAAAAAATCTTTTGGCGACGGAAGTATCCTGCGTGTCGCGCAGGCACAGGAAAAGCGCAGCCAGAATATAGAACTCAGCGGCCAGACACGCGACCCCGGACAGTATGATCTTCATAAGGCGCAGACATTGTCCGACCTAATCGGCAGCGAGGACAGGCTGGGCGACAATCTTTATCCCCTTATCGGTGTGGTTGCACGCAAGGATAAAAGCAGCCTCACCACCAACCTGATCGAATTTTCTCCCCGCGCCGTTCTGGCGAAGAAGGACAATATGGATCTGCGTGAAGGCGATAGCGTTCACCTGTTTTCCTTTGGCCAGATCCGCGCGTTATCCCGCAAGGTTTCCGATGAACCGCTTTTGAAGAAAACATCATACGGCGATAGTGCGACAGGAAAAGACCGCATAGAAGACGAAGAAATAGCGTCTTTCCTCGAAGAACGCTGTGTGTTCGTTCGCGGCTCCGTGCGCCAGCAAGGCGCCTATCCCGTGGCACATAATACACCTGTTAAGGACATTATCGCAGTCGCCGGCGGCATGACGGTCGAGGCGGACAAGAACGATATCGAGGTTACGACCGATGACGCACATCAGCGGATCAATACAGGGATCAAGAATGACGGCTATTCCTCCATCCGCGTTTCAGCGGGCGACACAATCCGTGTGAACCAGAAATTCAACCGTGTTGCCGAGCAAAGCGTAGTACTTACAGGCGAGGTAAAAAATCCCGGCAAGTACGACGTCAAGCGCGGGGACACGCTTTTAAGCCTGATCAAACGCGCGGGCGGGTTGAGCGATACTGCCTATCCGGACGGCATCATTTTCAGCCGCGCCAGCGAGCGGAAGCAGGAAGAAAACCGTTACCGCGCGCAGGCACGCGATCTTGAAATGAAACTGGCCGACATGATGCGCATGGAAGACAAGGATAAGAAACCGGATATGGCGCAGGTCAATACCGCGCAAGCTTTGATCGCGCAGTTGAAAGATGCCAAAGCAGTAGGCCGCATCACGGTACAGGCGGACCCTAGTATTCTTGCCGCCGATCCCGAACAGGACATCCTGCTTGAATCCGGTGACCGCATTTATATTCCGCGCAGGCCCCTTACCGTGCGTGTCGGCGGTGAAGTGCTCTCCCCCGCCGCGCTGCAGTTCCGCAAAGGAAAGGGCGCGGATGATTATATTGACGAGGCAGGCGGCACAACCTATTTCGCGGACAGCGACCGCGCCTTTGTCGTCTATCCGAACGGAAGCGCAAAACCCCTTGCCGTCAGCGCCTGGAAACAGGGTATAACGATGATACCGCCCGGTTCCACCATCATCGTGCCGCGCGATCCAAAGCCTTTCAACTTTCTGGAAGGCGCGGAAACGATTACAACTATTCTGGCGAATATTGCCCTGACAGGATTTTATCTGAATGACCTTGGAGACGACGACTAAGCAGAATCCCTTCCTGTCCATCATCACGGTCACGAAAGACAATCTGAACGGATTGAAACGGACGGCGCAGAGTATCCGCATGCAAAGCGTGCAGGATTACGAATGGATCGTCGTCGATGCGCTTTCCGCCGACGGATCGGAATCCTATCTGCATACGGATATACCGCATGTTCATATTCGTGAAGCGGATGACGGCATATATGATGCCATGAACAAAGGCATCCGTGCAGCGTCCGGCAGGTATTTGCTTTTCCTGAATGCGGGCGACTGTCTGTCCGACATGGATATCATTGCCACGATCATGCGCGCCGCCGCCGACAATCCCGACTATATTTACGGCGACGCGCTGGAGACCAACGGGCTTTTTAAAAAGGCGCAAAGCCTGCATTCCATAGACTGGGGCATGCCGACACATCATCAGGCGATGATATACCGCAAGGGGCTTCTGCCGGATTTGCTTTATGACACAAGGTACAGGATCGCCGCGGACTACGATTATACCCGCCGTTTTTTAAAGGCGGTGAAAAACACGCATTATATTCCCGCCGCCCTTTGTGTATTCGAGAATGGCGGCCTCTCAGAAACGCGCAGGAAAGAGGCGCGCAGGGAGCAATATGATATCAGGAAAAATTGCGGAGTTCCGGCCCTTAAAAACCGGCTTATTTATGTAGCGCAAGGTATGACCGCATTTATGCGGGAAAGGTTTCCTTCCGTTTATTTCCCGGCGCGCCGCTGTTTTTCCGCATATCTGACGCGGGCATAATATTTATAACGGGCGGCCGATAGGTGCAGGCCGCCTTTTCCATCGAGAAAGCCGCCTTTCAGGATGTAGGAGTGTAAAAACGCCGCCACGGGCCTGAACGGCATGGAGCCGAATATGCGTTTTAGAATTTTTCGCCCCATGGCGTTTTCAGCGGGATAGGCTTTGTAAAGGCGCATACCCGCCTCCCACGCCGCATAACGCTCGTGGCGCTCCACATATTTTCCTGCGTCTTCCATCGCGTGGTGATAGAGCGGATTCTTCAACTGCCCGACCGTGGCGCATACGCCGTCTTTCAGGACAGGCTGGTAATGCCCTTCCATTTCCCCCATACCGGAAATTTCCAGATCATCCACCACCGGAAAATGGACGAGTCTGCGATCGAAAAGGCACAACTTGTTGTTCACGATACCGCGCCTTAAAGGTTTCGCGTTCAGGGTGTAAACGCCCTTTACAAAATAACCTGCGCAGTTCCAGTCGAGCGCGGCGATCTCGGATAAAAGTCCACCGGTCACCTCTTCGTCTGCGTCGACGAAAAATATGCGGTCGTGCTTTAGCGGGAGGTTATCGAGGCACCATTGACGCTTTTTGGGATAGGCGCCGTTCCATGAAAAATTCACCACCGACGCGCCGAATGACCTTGCTACAGAACCTGTCGCGTCTTCGCTGTTAGAATCCGCAATGATAACCTCATCGAACGCATCAAGCGCCGCAAGGCAGCGAGGCAGGTTTTTCTCCTCATTCAACGTTGTAACAATTACGCTGAGGGCGATCTTATCGGTCATTGCGGGTTCGGACACTGCGCACCGCATGAACCGCATATCCGGCGATCGCGCCGATTAACGGCAGGATGGTCAGGAGCAGAAGCTTGTCCGGCCATACGGGTCTTGGCTTGCTTGCGGGCGGTTCGACCACGATCGCGGCATAGGCCTCATCCAGATTGGCTAGCATCTGCACGTGTTCCTGCTGCATCAGCAAATTGGCAATACCGCGGCGATGATCTGGGTTGACCGTTTTCTGTAGGGACTCTTCAAGATATTTGATGCGGCTTTCCGACTGGCGGCGGCGGTCGCGGCGAATCAGCTGATCCGACACAAGATGCACTTTTCGCAGAAAGCTGGCGGCGAAATCCTTGTCCGGGTGGCGATAGGAAATCCGGCGCAGGGGCGTCGCGCCAAGATGCTCGATCCGGATATTGCGCTCCAGATAGTCTGCAAGCTCTTCCGCCGTCCAGCTATTCCTGCTTCCGTCAAAGCCGCTGTCTTTTGTAATACCGTCCAGCACGGATTTGTCTTTCAGCAGGATGGCGGCAACGGATTTGCCTTTGATCGTATAAATAAAACGGTGGAAGTCAGTGGAAATTCCCTCGGCCTCGCGCGGGCGCCAGAACGGGATGGTTAATGACTGCCCCTCGCTCACCGATGATGCGTAATCGCCCAGCGCGTAGCCGTCGGCCGGCGCCACGATCATCGAGGCGCGGTAAAGCGGCGTACAGACGAAAACAATGACAAGGGCGATCAGGAAAAAAAGCGCAGCGAAGGCGGCAATGGATTTTTTAGCGCGGCAAAGATCGTTTAACAGGTCGGCCAGCGATGGATCCTGTGTCCCCATTGGCCGTCCGAACCTATGCAACCCGTCTCTGGATTGCGTTCTCCGCCTCTTTCATCAGGGAAAGAATGGATTTTACAGGACGGGAATCCCTTGCGGCTTCCTCCGCCCCCTGCTGGGCGTTGAACCATGCATCGGGATCGTGGCGGAAATAGAGGATCGCCTGTGCCAGTGTTTCGCCGTCGCCCTGATTGACGATGGCGCCGCATCCGTAATCGCGGATCATACGGCCGATTTCGGTATCGGCGGGGCCGACATAAATCGTCGGGCGTGCGGCAGCGATGGCAGAATAGAATTTGCATGGC
>QFNK01000110.1 GCA_003240795.1 Micavibrio aeruginosavorus
ATACCGTTGACGTTCGCCGCTGCTGAAACAAACGTCACGTTTCCGCCGGAATTAAGAACTTGGCCGCGTGTCGCCGTGCGTGTATCGGTCAACCCTTGGCGCAGAGTCTTATCGCCCTGCAAGGCTGCTTTGATCTGATCTGCGGCAACTTTAACGGCCGCAAGCGCAGCCTGCGTATCCGTATCGGTTACATTCAGCTTTTGCCCCGCGACGTTCTGAACAGATAGATTACCGCCAACGATCGAAAGACGGCTGTCATGGACTTCGCCAAAACCCCATACCATCACGACGGTGATATCCGCCGCCGTTTCGTTGATTAGCGTCAACTGATCGAATGTGTCAGGCGAACGGGTGGTGTATTGTAGGCCGCGATCAAAATAAAATGCCGATGCAGCATTAACTGACAACTTAAATTGTGCGGATGCTTCAAGGCACCGGACAAATTCGCCCGTCGCGCCTATATCGATGCTGCCGCCTGCTGGAATTGTGTATTTAGAGCTTTGTGCGCCGCGAATGTTATCCATTTTATTTCCTCATTGCGTACGAAATTGCGACAATGGAACCGCCCGCTACAACCCAAGGAATAAGCGCACGGGCGGTGCGCTCCTCTTCGTTTTGCAACCTCTTATCCACGAATTCGAATGACTTGTCCGCATTATCGGACACAGTTTTAAGCGCGTTGATCCCGAAGGCGTTTACGCCATCGAGAAGTTTCTCCAGCAGGTTTTCATTGCTGCTCAAAGCCTCTTTTGCGAAGTCAACCAAGCCCGGATCAGTCATTGTGATCGAGCTGCCGCCCGCAAGTACAATCGCCTGATCGGTGGCCGCAATACGGTTATCGTATTGGTTGTTTGTTGTCGTCCCTTTACTGCTAGATTTTCCGCCCATCGGACACCCGCTTTCTAAATATGATTTCCGATTGCTCCCATCCGGCGTTTTCCATCAGGCGTCCGATGCCGCGGCGGCTTGTGTGCCCGCGCAAAAATCGGCAGCCATTCTGTACGGCTAAGGCTTCCACGTAGGGCGTAAGCACTTTGTAAAGCGATGCGCCTTTGAGGTATCCCCCGCCTGCGACAACCACCATTTCCTTGTGGTCGCCTTCGCCATCCACTCGCAGCGCCATGCTTGCAATATGGGCTTCATCATTACTGAATATGTTGAACAATGATGCCCTGCCGCTTTCGCAATCGGCTTGTAAATCGGATATTGTAAATGTTTCGTCACATGCAGCCGCGAGTATGGTGGCTGCACTAAGGTTCCAAGGCTCCTGTTTGACGATCAGATGGTTCATTTCACGATCAGGGCGACGGTAGCTGCAACAATGAGCGCAACCAAAATAATGGTCATATCGCCCTGTCCATCAGAACCCGTTGCGTTTGCCCTTCCCCCCTGTCCAGCCACGCTAAAGGGCGAATTCATTGTTAGATAATTCGCCCCCCCTGCTGTGGTAGCTGGTCCAGCTTCACCGCCAGTGATACTAAGCGACTTGAGCATGCCCAGAGGATTGAAGCTCATGCCGCCCCCTATTTCACAAACTTGTAAATCAGCACGCCGCCGATGCCCAGTACAGCCAACGGAAGCACCCACGATGCGGTTGCCCCTACAAGCTGGCCACTGCCGTTAAGCGTGAAATTGCGCGTCAGTTGGTCGATCATCGAAAGACGCGCAGCTTCGGCGTTTTCCAATGCTCTAGCCGCCTCTGCTTGAGAGTCCGCCGTTCGCATATCAAAAAAGCCTGTCACGCCTTTTTCTAGCAAATCGCCGAAGCCATCCCAAAAATCACGTTCTGCCATATGCGGCCTCCCTTAGCGCGTCGGTGCGAGCGGCGCGTTCATCGTTTCCATGACAAGGCCAACCGCGCCTGCGGCTGACATCGTCAGTTTCAAGCGGAAGTCTTCCACGCCTTTAAGCGGCCAGACATCTGCAATGCGGTTGCGGACAAGCGCATCCAAGTGCTGATAGCCTGTTTGAGGGCTGCGTTCCGTCATCCATGTTTGGATGGATTTCGTAATCGCCGCGCTGCCTTCGATTGCCGGAACTTGGTTCAGGAACGCTTCGGCGGCAGTCACGTTTGCGCTGTCAAGGTGGATAGCGACCATGTCGCCGTTGCCGCGCGGCAAGTTCGGAATTTCGAACTGTCCTGCTACGGCAGACGAGAAGTTCAATTCGTGAACTTCTACGATCAGTCCAAGATCGCGTTCAACTGGCAGGATCAACGCCTCGCCTGTTAGCGTCGGGCTTACTGCTGCCGCATCAATATCAACCTCAATACCGAAGGTATCGACGTTCTTCGTTCCCCAACCGAGGTTTTCTTCACCCTCAATTGTTTTGTGCCATGGACGCGTCAAAGGAATGACGATAAGGCCAGCCGTGAAACCGATACCGTAGTATTTGTTCATGATGTCGATCAGGTGCTTACCGGAAACTTCATAGCGCGTCACGCCGTTGATTTTCAGGCGCACTTGTTTTAGGTCAGACTTGACCTGTGCTTCCGTTGCATCAACGCCGTTCCGTTTGTAGTTCAGAACGATTGTTTGATATGTCGGACCGCGAGGGATCAGCACGGCGGCGGTGGAGCCGGGCGAAACGACACTGAAAGACGGCAGTTTTCGTTGGAAGTTAAACATGCTTTCCCTCCGTCGCGATTAAGCGGCTGCGCCAAAACCCTTACGGGCGTCGGCAATGTAAGCGTTGTCTTTGAGGGCATTCATTGCATAGCCTGCAACAACAATGCCGATGACGATAACGCCAACCGTTACCGCATGTTTTTCAAGGTTTTTCATTTAAGCTGTTTCTCCGATGATGTGTTTTTTAATGAATGGCTTGACAGCAAATTCAAAAACAATGGAGGCCGAAAGCCCGATCATTATTCCTTTATAAAATTCCGTCCGCATACCCTTCACCCGTTCAAGTTCCGCCAATCGTCGCATAAAAAAGACCCCGCACAAGATGCGCGGGATCAGTTCCTATAGCCAAGTTTCTATATGCTTTATGACTAAAATTTTGCGGCGTTTTTACCTTTTGTCACGGAAAGCCCCTGCCCTTTGTATAGGTATTCATGGACTTTCAGGCTGCGCAATGCATCTTTGTGCGCCGTTCCAATGGTTGCCAGAACCGCGCCGAAGTCAGAATGATCGCCCTGCATGAAGAAATAGCTTTGGCTGGCGTTTCCTCTGTATTCTGTCCACATCTTTGCGAGGCGTTGCGTTGCTGCAATCATTTCAATGCCGTAGTGCCGCCCAAGAGCGATAATATCTTCGAGCGGTTCTTGCTCCGCAGGCGTCAGGCGACGGTTCGGAAAGAACTTGTGCGCCTCATCCAAAACAAGCGTGATTTTGCGTTTGTCCTTGAACTGGTAGTACGGCGTTTGAATTAGGAACAGGGCGCGTGAAAGCTGCTGCATTAATTCGATACAAGCCCCCTCGCCGCTCGGCGTTGCAAGGACGATCTTAAAGCCATTTTTCCAGCCTTTTTTAACTTCCGTATATACGGCCTGCAAGGAGCGTACATGCTTGTAGCCCTTCGCCGTAAAGCTTCCCGTAGGATCAAGAACAATAACTCTATCCCGCACCGCTATGAGTTCGATTTGGCGCGTGGTTTTGCCAGAACCACGGCCGCCCGATATCATGATGATTTCTGCATCTTTAGAGAATTTCATTTTCTAAAAAGCTCCTGTATTTGTGGGCATGATCTTCGTTATCAAAAGATGCCTTTTCCTTTCTGCTGTAGCGCGTCTGCGTTGAATGACTTGAGTTCAATGTGACCTTTACCTCTTCCATCACAACGAACTTGTCTGCATTTTCATGCACAACATAATTTTTCTCTCTTGTAGATGCTCTCAACGGTGACCTCCCACCCATTACGGCCGCTCATTTTTGCCGGACATATCAAAATCAGGAACAATAGTTTTTTCCTGTTTCTTGTCATTGGCCGGCACTTGTTGACGCGCGGCCAGTTCCGCACGAACATTCAGCGCCATTGGCACTGCGAAGGCTGCGATGCAGGCAACGCGCCCCATCCATTTCCCTTGTGGTTCAAGCAGGAAATGCAGCGCGGGAACGTCTTGTATCGTATCGTATATGGCGTCGCTTGCCGCGCGCGCCGTTCCATCCTCGGCCTCGACTTTTAGTGACCGCAAATGCGTTACAATGCTGAATACGGTGAAGCCACCAACAAACATTTTATGGAAGCCATCTTTGTCTATCGCACTAGATGGTAACGGCGCGGCTGTCGCTGCAACGGGCGGTGCTGCAAGAAGCGCGTCAAAATGATCCGGCGCGTCATCCGTCGAATAAGGTGCTTCCGAAGAAGCTGCGTTTTCGGGGCTGCTCTGGAGCGGCAGTTGTGGCTGGCTGCTGTTCGGCGCTTGGCTGTTCGTTTCGTTCTTCGACATGCTCAAATTCAGGTTCTTGAACATCGGGTATTTCCTTTCTGGCATCTTCGTACTGTTGAATTATTTCTTTGGATTTCACGCGCCCATAAAATGAGCGATAGCAGCACCGTTCCCGTTTTTCGGGAACGATTATGTTCGTGCAGTACACGAATAGGGTTTTATTTTTCGAAACCTTTATGTTCAATTCGGCATCGCATGACGGACATTGACAGGTTCCCACGATATCGCCTGGACTAACGGCCATTGCATATTCCTTCCAGTTGCTCTATCCGCCTGCTGTGAATGTCCAGACGGGCACTCATGACAAGCAGGGCTTGAATTGCGAGCGGTTTCGCATCGAACACGCTCGCAGATTCAAGTTTCTTGATGATGGATTCTAGATCAGTTTCCACCACGGCCACGGCCTCCGCGAGGTGCGCCGCCGCGTCCACCAACTGTTGCATCTTCGTCGGTATCATCTTCAGCAGCTTCCGTTTTCTTGGCTGCATATGCTTCAGCTTTCACCTTGGAGCCTTCGCCAGAGAATTGTTTAATCTGCTTTCCGTTTCCGTCGATCACGGCGTAGAAGCCGAAGCCCCGTTTTACTGTGTATGTCATTTTCGTTCCTTCTTTCTGCATGTTGAAAAGCCGAATTATTTCGCCTCTTCGATATAGCGATATCGTTCGATTGCCTTTTTGACCTTCGCTATATGTTCTGGATCGGCCGTTATGTTTTCTCCGGCCTCTTCTAACTTGTGTTGTGCTACGGTGTGGTTGTACTGTCCGCCCATAGATGCGAGGGAACGCGTTGTCCCTGCGATCTGCTTTTCAAGGCAGTCAATCATTGCATCCTTGCGTAGTGTGATTTGACGGCCGATTGGCACATAACGACCCGCCTGCCCCGCATTCTCATACGCAGCCGCCCACATCGGATGAAGCGGCCACCGTTCGCGATGGTCATGTTTTTGTGGCGAAACCATACGACGGGTCATAATGGCCTCTGCCAATAATTCGGCCAATTTGTTATGCATCTGTTCGAACGTCAGAAGGCCACGATTTTTTATGAAGTCTTTCCCGAAACGTATTTCGATGCGCCAGACGTCCTTTGCCTTTTGATCTTCGGGCGGGTAATATCCTTCCCGCTCCCATACTTTGAACATCCACGTTTTACCGGACATATCGGTTATTTCTTTGCCTTTGTCGTAAACCTGTATGGTCAGGTTCGGGCGGCTGTAACCTATCTGTAGCGTTTCATCGCGAACGGATGATCCGATGCATCCGATTTTGACGCCGGACGGCGCAAGGATGATTTCGCGCATCCGGCGCGTATGCATTTCGGCCGTGAATGCGGGGCTATAAAAATCGAAAGCGTAATCTGCGCGGCTTATGCGGTTCCATGTTTCCGGCCGATCAATATCGGCACCGTCGCAAATCGGCAGCCCTTCGCGAAACAATGCCGTGACGATGCGTTCTTTCAACGCCTCATAGCCATGCTCCCAAAGTCCGGCAGCGAGATAGCGTACGGTTATAGGCCATTGCTGCTTGGGGCTTCCGATATGGATTTGAAAGTCATCATTTTCAATGACCCACTTTTTTCCTTGGCTTGCGCCGATCCATATCTGGAACCCCTCCCCTCCGAAGCTGTATTCCATCGGCGTTTCACGTTCGGCCGCAAGTTGCTTGTGCAGTTCGAGGTTTTCCGCCAAGGCATGGGGTATAGTAAAATTGAAACTTTCCTGTACCGTGTCCCAATTATGCGCCAGCAGGACGGCGTAGCCATCCTGTGTATTCGTTCCTATATCTGGCGCTTGTCTATACATTGGTGGGTTTGGTATACCCCCTATTAGACGGGTGGGGGGATCAGATCTTTCTGCTTGCTAATTTATGATAATCGGGAAAATGATCGTATTTTTGACATGAATTAAAACCCCTCCCAATTGCTCGGGAGGGGTTTGAAGGTTAGGCCGCGAAGGGTAGGTCAGCACT
>QFNK01000111.1 GCA_003240795.1 Micavibrio aeruginosavorus
GCAGTTCGATGAAGTCGATGTCGAGGCTGCCGATAACATCACCGTTTTTCAGCGAGTTTTTGAGGACAGGCACGGCGATCAGGCGCTCGACGCGGCCGGAAACATTGATCCGTTTCAGGGGATTTTTCGCGGAAGGCGATACGACGACGGCCGTGAAGAAATCATTCTGCGGGTTGAAATTGAACGCTGACACTTCGACCGTCTCATCCTCACCGGCAGGAAGAATAATGTCTTCCGGCGCGCTGATATAGGCGATCGAAAAGGACGTATCGACTCCGGACTTGCGAACATTCTGTTCCAGCGCGGACGTTATCTCCGCGGAAGGAATGACCGCTGCCTCACGGCGCAGGATGATCTGGTCCATGGAGGAGGAAGGATTCCAGTCCACATTCAGGGAGGACGCGATCCGGTAAAGCGTTTTCGCGTTCAGCACCATCTCCTTGCCCGGTTGAGGGGCGGGGCCGAGGACATAGTCCGCGTTTTTGGTGTTTTCGAAAATATCGCCAAGACGGATATGCTCGCCCGCGATGACGCTGTCGCCGCGAAGCGAGGCGGCCAGCGCCTGCTTCGTACCGGCGAGGAGGACGACCACGCCGACGCTGATCGAAAGAATGAACAGGGCGATACGGGCCGCCAGTTCAAATGTTTCAATAAAATCACGCATATCTACCTCCTGTTAAAAGACGCGCCGCTTAGCGAAGCTGCGTTACCGTCTGTAGCATTTCATCGCTGGCCGTGATGATCTTGGAGTTCATCTCGTAAGCGCGCTGTGCCGTAATCAGATTCGTAATCTCTTCAACCACGTTGACGTTGGAGTTTTCGAGAGCGCCCTGACGGATCTGTCCGTAATATTCCTCGGCGGGATTACCGACGATGGCGGGGCCGGAGGCGTCCGTTTCAAGGAACAACGTGTCCCCGATGCCTTCAAGGCCGCCCGTGTTGACAAAGCTGGCAAGCTGCAACTGACCTACGTTAGCCATGGCGACGGCGCCCGGCTGTTTCACGAGCACTTCGCCCGACTGGTTGATCACGATGTCTTCGGCGTCTTGTGGAACAGTAATGCCCGGCTGGACGAGATAGCCCTGTGCCGTTACGAGTTCACCGTTTTCATTGAGCTGGAAAACGCCGGAACGTGTGTAGGCCGTATCGCCGTTCGGCATTTCGATCTGGAAGTAGCCTTCACCCGTAATAGCGAGATCGAGCGGGTTTTCCGTCATCTTGATCGTGCCTTGTTCGTGCAGGCGGTAGATGGAGCCGAGACCGACGCCGAGACCGAACTGCATACCCGATGGGGCAATCGTGCCCGTGTCGGATGTCTGCGCGCCCGGACGCTGCTTGTTCTGATAGATCAGGTCATGGAATTCGGCGCGCTGGCGCTTGAATCCGGACGTGGTCGTGTTTGCGATGTTGTTCGAGATAACATCCACGTTCATCTGCTGTGCCAGCATGCCGGTGGAGCCGATATCAAGAGATCTTAGCATGGCGTTTTTTCCTTCTTATAAAACTTTAATTAGCTTGTTCTCAGCATGCGCTGCAGACCGTTGCGTTGGCGGTCCTGTTCATTGTTCATCATGTTCTGCACGGCCTGATATTCGCGCATCACTTCGATCATGCGCGTCATTTCAAGGACGGGCTGGACGTTGGAACCTTCGATCTTGCCTTGCAGGACGGTTGTTTCCGTTGCGGGCAGGGCGGCTTGTTCCGTTTTGTAGAGACCGTTTCCGGCAGGCTCCATTCTCTGATAGTCGGGGAATTCGGAAAGCATCAGTGTCGCAATCTGTCCCTGATCGGTGGAAATGATCCCGCCTTTGTCGATGCTGACATATTTCGCATCCTGGGGAACCGTAATCGCGCCGCCGCCCGCGTCTGCGACAAGGCGGCCTTGCGATGTGACGAGCTGCCCGTCCATATTGAGGGCGAAGTTTCCGGCGCGCGTATATTGGATGCCGTCCGGCGTCTGCACACCCATAAAACCGGGGCCGACGAGGGCCACATCCAGCGGGTTGCCCGTTTCCTTGACCGATCCGGCATCCGTAACGCGGTATTGTCCGTAATCGAGGACGAGGGAGACGTCTTCCTTCATGCGGCGCTGGTCGGAGATGAATTCTTTGAACAGGGCGTTCTGGCCACGATAGCCCGGCGTGTTGATGTTGGCGACGTTGTTCGCGATCAGAGCCATCTTCTGCTCCATCGCTACCTGTCCCGACAAACCGACATAGATTGAATTTTCCATTCAGTACACCTCTTCTCGGAAACAGACGTTGCGAAGACCGTGCCAAAGGGAAAATCAAGCAAATCAAAGGCGTTAGGATGTATATGCCGCCCGAGCGTTTTTGCCCGGAGCGGCAATTTCGTCAGAGGTTCCCGAGTCGGGGGGAAATATTTTCCCCGTGGCTGTCGGACGGGCGGGGCAAAACGGCAAAGCGATTGTTATTCTTGGCGGATCGGGATTTATAGGTATAATCCTTAATCATATTCCAAAGGATTCTCTCTATGGCAAATCCCTCCCACGATGAAGAAGCAACGGCCGCCGCGGCGGGCGAGGAAAGTTTCGAAGAAAAAGGCAGCAAGAAAAAGCTGATCATTATTATCGTGATCGTGCTGTTCGTTCTCGGCGGCGCGGGGGCGGGGCTTTATTTCTCGGGTTTCCTCGACAAAATGTTGAAAAAGGATGCGCCTGTGGAAGGCGAACATGCCGCACCGGCCGAAGGCGAGGCTCCACCGGCAGAGGGCGGACATGGCGCGGGTGCTGCCGCGCCGACTGGCGTCCAGTTCCTGAAAATTCCGGACATGACGGTCAATTTGAACAGTGAGGACGGTACGCCGCGCTATCTGCGCCTTGCGGTTCAGCTTGAATTCAAGGATGCAAAAGACATGGCCGCGGTGGAAAAAGTGCTGCCGCGCGTGGTGGATCAGTTCCAGACATACCTGCGCGAACTCCGCGTCCGCGACCTGCGCGGTTCCGCTGGTATCTACCGCTTGCAGATGGAGCTTCTGGCCCGTGTGAACCAGGCGGCATACCCGGTCGAGGTTCAGGATGTCCTGTTTCAGGAAATTCTGATACAATAGTATGTATACCCCGAAGCGGGTTTCTCCCGCTCACCTTTCGGGAACGGCACGGTTCTTGCGATAAGGTTTCGTTAAGGACATTTTTGAAGGATTGCAGGCGTAACGGATGAGCAATACGGACGTCAATGAAAAGGAGATGACCGCCGAAGAAAAGGCCATGATGGAGCAATGGGGCGCCATGGCCGACGAAGGTGCGGGTGAAAATTCTGCCGATCCGATGGCGGAAGCGATGGGAATGGGCGGTGAAAGCTCGACACGCATCCTGAACCAGAACGAAATCGACTCCCTTCTTGGTTTCGACGACGATCTGGCGGGCGGCTCCGAAACATCCGGCGTCATGGCGCTGATCAATTCCGCGATGGTCAATTACGAGCGTCTGCCGATGCTCGACATCGTGTTCGACCGCCTTGTGCGTCTGATGTCCACCAGCTTGAGAAACCTGACGACCGACAACGTGGAGGTCAGCCTCGACAACGTATCGACCGTGCGTTTCGGCGATTATATGAACTCCATTCCGCTTCCGGCGATGCTGTCCGTCTTCAAGGCGGAGGAGTGGGATAACCACGGCCTGATGGTTACGGACTCCGCGCTGATCTATTCCGTGGTGGACGTTCTTCTCGGCGGACGCAAGGGCACGCCTGCCATCCGCGTCGAAGGCCGCCCCTATACGACAATCGAAACAAAACTTGTCGAACGCATGGTGCAGGTGACGCTGTCCGACCTGTCGTCCGCGTTCGACCCGCTGTCACCCGTATCCTTCCGCCTCGACCGCATCGAAACCAATCCGCGTTTTGCGACGATTTCCCAAAGCGGCAATGCCTGTGTGCTCGCGCGCCTTCGCGTCGATATGGGCGACCGTGGCGGACGCATCGAAATCGTTATTCCATACGCGACGCTGGAACCGATCCGCGAATTGCTTCTCCAGATGTTCATGGGGGAGAAATTCGGGCGCGACTCCATCTGGGAAACCCACCTGACGAAAGAACTGTATCAGACCGAAGTTCAGCTTCAGGCCGTGCTCGGCGAAATGACGATGCCGCTGCGCGATATCGTCAACTGGAAGATCGGCACCAAGGTGATGTTCAACACGCGTCCGCAGGACGAGCTTGAAATGCGCTGCGGTCAGTTCCCTATGTTCCGCGGTCCTGTAGGGCAGAAGCAGGACAATATTGCCGTGCGTATCGAAAGATATATTCCGCCGAAGCAGGAAGAGGAAGATTGATGAGCCTGAGCGTTGGTTTCATCATGGATGCCGGGATGCTGGTCCTGCTCGCCGCGACGGTGTTTCTGGCGTTCCGCCTGAGCATGTCCCTGCGCGATTTCCGCGAAAGCCGCTCCGACATGGAAGGGCTGGTCAACCATATTGCGGTGAATATATCGCAGGCGGAGGCCGCCGTATCCGGTATGCAGAATGTCGCGCGCAAAACCGGTCTGGAGCTGGATGAAATTATCAACGATGCAAAAAAACTCGCGGATGAACTGCGCGTGATGAACGACAGCGGCAACAACCTCGCCGGCCGCCTTGAAAAGCTGGCGGAGAAAAACCGTAGCTTGATAGAACAGATGGAGCAGGGCGCTGCCGCTTTTCAGGCCTCTGCGCGTCAGGTTCGCAAGCCGCAACAATATGAAGTCGATGAGGAACCCGCGCCGCGCGGCGGATTTTCAATCCGTGACCGTGATGCCGACAACGATTTGTCCGACGAAGCTATTTTCGGGAGCGCCGGCATGCCGAGCAAGGCGGAGCGTGAACTGCTCGAAGCGCTTCAGGGAAGCAAAACCCGCCGGAGGTCGTCATGAAACGCATGATCGGCAGCCCGCATCTTCTTCCCGCCGTGGCCATATGCGCCGCGCTCTGCTTTGGTGTCCGCTTCGGTGCGATGCTGGAGAAAATAGAGCTGGCGGGGTCGTTTACGTCCTACGCCTTTGCTGCCGACGTGCAGGATATAGAACCAGCGGCAGGCGAGGAAACCGCGCCCGCTCAGGACGCGCTTGCCGCGCCGGATCCCGCCGCGACGGGCGAAAAACCGAAAACGGCGGAAGCCGCACCGGACGTTCCGGCAAAACCCGAAATCCAGGCTCCGGCACTCGGCAAGGCGCCTCCCGCGAAGGGCGACTGGAAATCATCCGACGATCTCGACGGCAAATACGACGACATAAAGATGGAAATGTTCGAAGACCTTGCGAAACGCCGCAAGGATCTGGATGCCAAGGAAAAAGAACTCTCCATGCGCGAAGCCTTGCTGAAGGCCGCGCAGGCGGAGCTGGAGCAGAAAACGGGTGAGCTGACCGGCATCCGCAAGGACATTGAAGAGCTTCTCAAGAAACAGACCGAAGAAGAAGACAAGCGTATCGCCAGCCTTGTAAAAATCTACGAAGGTATGAAGGCGAAGGACGCGGCCCGCATTTTCGATACGCTGGAAATGGATGTGCTTCTGCAGGTCGTCACAAAGATGTCCGAACGCAAAACCGCCCCGATTATCGCGGCGATGGACGCCCAGCGCGCCCGCAACCTGACCATCATGCTGGCGGAGCAGAACAAGCTTCCGTCCATCCCCGTCCTGCCGACGGAACAGCAATAGGCATGCGCCCGTAGGTTTCTGTACGGCCTGTGTTTTCTCTAGGTAAATTATGTATCTTCCCGGTTATGCTTTGATTAACCAATTCGGAGCATACTGTGTTTTCAGGCGGGTTTTTCCGCTTATAATATAATCAATTCTATTTCGGAGAATATGCCGTGGCTGTAGATAAAAACATGAATGTTCTGGTTGTTGACGACTACCAGACGATGATACGTATTATTAAGAATTTGCTGAAACAGCTGGGCTTTACGAACATCGACGAAGCCACGGACGGCACCGCCGCTTATGAGCTGATATCCCATAAAAAATACGGTCTTGTGATTTCCGACTGGAACATGGAGCCGATGTCCGGTCTGGACCTTCTAAAAAAAGTCCGCGCAACCGCGAACGACGACAATATTAGCAAGGTGCCGTTCATCATGGTAACGGCGGAAAGCAAAACGGAAAACGTGATCGCCGCGAAACAGGCAGGCGTCAACAATTACATCGTCAAGCCGTTCAACGCCGAAACGCTGAAAACCAAAATCGCCGCCGTTATCGGCGAATTCTAGGCCGCGAAAACCTCATATTATAAATAGAGCAGGGACAAATGACGGACTCCACGCAATATGGCCGCGGTCAGGTGATCGAGATCATCCATTCGGTTATCAACAAAATGGACGGCAGCAATGTCGGACGT
>QFNK01000112.1 GCA_003240795.1 Micavibrio aeruginosavorus
CCGCGAAAAAAGAAACACCCGCGCAGGAGCCGCCAAAAGAAGAGCCGAAGGCGGTTCTCAAAACGCAGGAGCTTCCACCCGCTGCGCCGCTTCCCGAGCCGGCGCCCGAAAAACCAGTAGAGCAGAAACCGTCTTTCGCGCCTCACGTGGTGACGTTGACGAGCCTCACAAGCATCGGCCTTGCGGCGTATGAGCGCGGCGGCTGGCTCTGGATGATTACCGATGATACGTCCGGCGATATCGCGCCGGAAATCAGCGGCCCGCAAAAAGATAAATTTCCGAAGATCGAACGCTTTGACGTTCCGAACGGCACAGGCTACCGCCTGAAAATACCGCAGGGTATGAAACCCTATGCCGAAGGCGGCGGCCTAGGATGGCGCATCGTTCTGGGGCCCAAAGGAAATGATGATAACGGTGTCGAAGCCGAAGCGGGCAAGGACTCGACCCTCGGCTGGCCGATGCGGAACATGCGCAAGGCAATAACCTTCACCGATCCGTTCGTGGGTGACAAGCTGACGGCCGTGACGTCTTCCGACGCCACGCAATATGCCGGCGCGGTTCAGTCCTTCGTCAATCTCGATACGCTTCCTGCTGTTACCGGCCTGACATTCGCGGCCAAAAGCGACGGTCTGACGACCAAGGTCAGCACGGCAGGCGTCAGTGTCGGCGCGCCGTCCGGCCTGTCCTTGTCCGACGCACGTGACAGCCGCGCGCAGAAAATCCGTAATGAAGTGGAAGCGCCGAAACCGGCCGCAGAACAACCCGCGGCGGAGCAAAGCAAGCCTGAGGAAAAGAAAGAACCTCCCGCAGGCCACGCGGAACAGAAAACGCCGTCCGCACATGACGGCGAAGCGCATGACGCGCAGACGGATGCAACGGGCGGACATTCTGCCGCTCCTGCGGAAGAGCCGGAAATGACCGCGGAGGAAATCGCACAGGCCGCCGGTGAAAAACCTGCCGGAAACAACATCTATAATTTCCCGCGCTGGGAAATGGGCGGCATTTCCGCCCTGAATGAAAACCAGCATTCGATGATGCTGGAAATCGCGCAGAAGAGCGGGGATGACCGCGTCGGCGACCTGATCACGATGGCAAAGATGCTTATTGCCAACAATCGCGGCGCAGAGGCGCTCGGCATTCTGCGTATGGTGGTGCAGCAGGCGCCGGCGTTGGTCGAAAACAAGGAGTTTCAGTCGCTGCGGGCCGCGGCGCTCGCGTCATCGGGCAAATACGACGAGGCGATCGAGGATTTCAGCCGCGAGAGCCTGAACAATTACGACGATATAAAATATTGGAAAGCCTTCACCCTGGCAGGACTAGAGGACTGGCAACAGGCGGCGGGCGCATTGCCGTCCGACATAACGCCCGTCCTGTCTTATCCGAAAGGCATCCGTACGCCGATGCTTCTGGCCTTCGCGGAAATAGCGCTCCGCAACGGGAAGGCATCACAGGCGCAAGGCATCCTGAAAATGATGGAAGCCGATCTGCCTGTCATGCGCCTGCCATATGCCGCATCGTGGAATTATCTGGCGGGTGAAGCGCAGCGTCAGGGTGGTAACCCGAAAGCGGCGGAAAATTTCTGGACGCCGCTGGTGAAAAACGGCAAGGACGATCTGTTCCGCGCCAAGGCGGGGCTATCCCTCACGAAACTTCAGCTGGACCAGAAACAGATCAAGCCGGAGCAGGCGCTCGACCGTCTGGAAGGGCTTCGCTACGCATGGCGCGGCGACGAACTCGAAACGCTGATCAACTACCGCCTCGGACAGGTCTATGTCGAGAACAAGGACTACATCAAGGGGCTGACTGTTCTGCGTCAGGCGTTTCCGTTGTCGCCGGGGACGAAGCTGAACAAGGATCTGCGCGATTACACGGTCAATACATTCAAGGATATCTTCGTCAACGACCGCATAGCTTCGATGTCGCCGCTCGATTCCATCAGCCTGTATGAAGAGTTCAAAACGCTGATCCCGCCGGGAAGCGAGGGCGACGGTTATGTCGAAAAACTGGCGGAGCGTCTGGTCGATGCCGACCTGCTGGGCCGTGCCGCCTCCCTACTGGAAGGACTTGTCAACAACAGGCTCCAGGGTGACAAGAAGGCGGGCGTTGCCATTCGTCTTGCCGCCATCCGCTTGCTCGATGGAAATCCCGATGGCGCATTACGCTCCCTCGATGTCGCGCAGGCGACGCTCGATGCTATCGCCGCAGGCGGCGGAACTCCGCCATCACAAACCGCAGCGGCTCCTGCAACCGCGGCCGCGCAAACATCGACGCCGAAAAAAGAAAAACTCGATCCGGAAAAACAACGCCAGATCCATCTGCTTCGCGCCCGCGCGTTATCCTTGAAAAAACAGCCCGATCAGGCGCTCGCCATTCTGGACAGCATGGCGGAGGATGCCGACGTCAACCGCCTGCGCGCCGATATCGCATGGTCTTCAGGAAAGTGGACGGAGGCCGCCATTGCCCTCAACGACCTGATCGTGACCGAAGATATCTCCGCCCGACGCCCTCTGACGGATTATCAGCGCGACCTTTTGTTCAACCGTTCCATCGCGCTCAATCTTGCGGGTGACCGTGTGGCGCTTGCCAACCTTCGCGAACGCTACAATTCGCAGATGAAGGAAACGAGCAAGGGACAGATGTTTGAAATCGTCACCCGTCCGCGTCGCCCCGGCATGATCGGCAGCCGCGAAGCGATCGAAAGCATGATGTCGGAGATCGATATGTTCAAGGGTTTCCTCGACGGCTATTCGAAAATGAACCAGCCGCCGCCTGCGAATGCTGAACCCGAAAAAGCTGCTCCCACTGCGACACCGCTGGAGGGCGCACAAACACCGCCGCCGGCAGAAGGACAGGAGCAGGGAGCCGCGCAAACCCCGGCACCGGCGGAGAATCCCTCGCCGGCCGCTACGACGGCTCAATAAATTTTGCTGGAAAGGCCGCTATCCCGCAGGGGAGAGCGGTACGGCGTTGAAGCTCTGGATCAGCGATCCGCAGATCAGATACCATCCGTCCACCAGAACGAAAAACACGATCTTGAACGGCAGCGAGATCATCACGGGCGGGAGCATCATCATACCCATGGACATCAGGATGGATGCCGTCACCATATCGATGATGACGAAGGGCAGGAAGATCATAAAGCCGATCTCAAACGCGCGGCGAAGTTCGGAAATCATGAAGGCGGGGACGATGACATGCAGCGGCACCTCCTGCGCCGATGCAAACGGCCCTTCACCCGACATGTCGGAGAAGAGCGTCAGGTCGTTTTCCCGCACATGTGACAGCATGAATGCGCGGAACGGCGCGATCGTACGGTCGAATGCCTCAACCTCCTCGATCTCGCCCGCGACCAGCGGCTGGACACCGTTTTCATAGGCGGCCTTCAATGTCGGGCTCATCACAAAAAACGTAAGGAACAGCGCAAGCGAGATGATGACCGTGTTCGGCGGCGTCTGCTGTACCCCCATGGCGGTACGCAGGAACGACAGGACAACGACGATGCGCGTAAAGGCCGTCATCATGATCATGATGGACGGCGCCAGCGAAAGAACGGTCAACAGCGCGAGCATCTGGATAACGCGGCCCGAAACCGTGCCTTCGTTCTCGCCGCCCAGATCCAGTGTCAATGCCTGCGCCCACGCGCCGTGCGGAACGAACAGCAGCGCTCCGCAGAATAAAAACAGGGCGGCGGTTTTAAGGCGTGCTGCAACGGTCATCGGCGGGTCCTGCCTGTATATTGGTTTCTACGAGAGTTTCGCCCGAAGGGCCGAGAATGACAAGATGCTCGACTTCATCGCGTGAAATCAGCATGGCTTTGCGCCGCGCATCGAGAGGGAGTATCTCCAGAACCTTTAAACGTCTTTTGTCCGCGGGAATGAAGGCGGCCTTGCCGAGCCCGACGCGTTTCAAAACAAGCGCCAGCCCGCCCATGAGGGCAAGCACGAACAAAAGCGCCGCCATGAATTTCAGGTATTCGGATGCATCCATGATGGCACTACACTGTCACCATGGCCGCGATCATGCAAACGGAATGGTCAAACCATCCACGGGAAGCTTTGGTTTTCTATTTGGTCAGGCCGTCGCGGAATTCGTTCAGGGAACGCGTCATGGTTTCAAGATCGCCGATCAGGTCTGCCATATGCGGCTGAAGGTTCAGCGCCTCCTCGGGTTTGAGGGACAGCGCGTTTGTGCATATAAATGTCACTTCGCGGTCCAGCCCCGTAAGGTCGACCATCTTGCCGCTGCGGATCGTCTCCTCCGCGTCGCGGATATAGGTTTTGAGCTTTTCAATCTTGGCGATGATCTCTTCGAATTTCATAAAAAACTTCCGGTCGGGTTAAGGGGTTTTGCCTTGTTGTTCCATCTCGTCACGCAGGACGGCGTCAAAGGGGTTCGGCTCGCCGTTCGCGCGGTACACATAGTAAAGTATCTCCGCGATCGCCATGAACGCTTCGGACGGGATCGGGCTTTCCAATTCCACGGCCGCCAGCATTTCGGCGAGGGCAGGGTCTTCCTTGACCTTGATGTCGTTTTCGAAGGCAAGCTGCAGGATTTTCTCGGCAATATTTCCCCGCCCGGCGGCTACGACCTGCGGGACTTTCCGCTCCAGCGTCCGGTCTTTCACGGCCACGGCGGTCAGGTTTTTGCTCTTTTCCTTTATATTCAAAGGCTTGAGCGGATCATTGTCTTGCGTTTCGGACCAGTCGGCCATTGGCACAATTCCTGCAAATCTTTCCCTGTCCTATTATAGACGGGAAGGGAGTTAACATGTCCATAAGCAATTTGCCTCTGATGAAGGCCATCGGCGCGAAGGTCGACTACCTTGACCGCCGCCAGCAGGTGATTGCCCAGAACATGGCAAACGCCGACACGCCAGGCTATCAGTCGAAAGACCTGACAAAGGTTGATTTCGGCGCCGTGCTGAAAAACGTGACAAACACACATCACATATCCCTCGCGAAAACAAACGCGGCCCATATCTCGACATCCGACGTTGCCAGCGCGCGAGAGAAAAAAGATAAGCTGACATACGAGGTTGCGCCGGACACCAACGGCGTCATCCTGGAAGAACAAGCGGTGAAGGCTTCGCAGATCCGCATGGATTACAACCTGATGCTTAACATTTCCGCAAAGCAGAGCGCGATGTACCGCACGGCGCTCGGTTTGCAGGGATAACAAAAGGGTAAGAGAATAAAATGGGTGATATGTTCAACACATCGATGATTTCCGCCATGGGGATGAAGGCGCAGAGCGAACGCTCGCGCGTTATCGCCGAAAACATCGCCAACGCCAGCACGACAGGTTTGAAACCGGGCGAAGAGCCGTACAATCGCAAGATCATCACCTTCAAGAACGAGATGGACAAGCAGAACGGCACCGACCTTGTAAAGGTGAAAGACATTGTAAAGGACAAGAAGGGCGAATTCCCGCTGAAATTCATGCCGGACCATCCGGCGGCGGACGCATCCGGTTATGTGAAAATGCCGAATGTCAGCATGATCGTCGAACTGACCGACATGCGCGAGGCGCAGCGCTCCTACGAAGCCAACCTCGGCATGATGGAGCAATCCAAAGACATGGCGATGCGCACAATTGATATGCTTCGCTAGAATTTGATGGTATGATAGTTTCGTAACAAAGGCAGTTTACAGATGATCGATAAAATTGGAAATGCCGCCGCCGCGAATGCGTATGCCAACACCGCGAAATCAATGCTGGGCGAAGCGCCTGTCAAAGGGCCGAGCTTCAGTGATTTTCTGGGCAACGGCCTGATGGGCGGGATCAACATGATGAAGGCAGGTGAGACGATGTCCGCCAAGGCCATCACCGGCGATGCCTCGCTCCCGGATGTCGTGCAGGCCGTAAACGCCGCCGACATGTCCCTGAAAACAATTGTCGCGGTGCGCGACAAGCTTGTTGGGGCCTACACCGAAATGATGCGGATGCAGATCTAGCCCCCTTAAACAAAACCGGCACAAACGCCGGTTTTCTTATTTTAGCGCTTTTAATTTTCCGCGCTTCCCATATCCTTGTCGCTATGACCGAAACAGAGATCATCGATATCGCCCGCGAGGCCATTTGGCTGACCATGGCAATAGGCACGCCCGTCATGATGGTCGGCCTGATCGTCGGCGTCGTGATCGCGCTTGTCCAGGCGCTGACGCAGATTCAGGAAATGACTTTGGTCTTCGTGCCGAAAATTCTGGCGATTTTTGTTTCCATCTTCGTTCTCTTTCCCGTCTTCATCACCACGATGAAGGGGTTTATGGATTTGATCGCCGATAAAATCGTCGGAATAGGGTAGGACAAAT
>QFNK01000113.1 GCA_003240795.1 Micavibrio aeruginosavorus
GCGGTCATATTCATCCATCTCTCAAACCTTTTGGTTCTTGGTTGGGAAATGTATAACAGTGCGCTACGGGCATGTGCAAATTATGATGTAAACTATTCGCCACGGTCGTTACGCATGACGCGGTGTTTCTGGCGGTCCCAGTCACGCTGCTTGATCGTCTCGCGCTTGTCGTATTCCTTCTTGCCCTTGGCGAGCGCTATTTCGACCTTGGCCAGCCCCTTTTCATTAAAGAAAATGCGCGTCGGAACGATGGTGTATCCGTCGCGGCTGACCGCTCCGAACAGGCGGTTTCTCTGACGGGCGTGGAGGAGGAGCTTGCGCGGGCGGCGCGGCGCGTGCTGAAGGTGCGGTCCCGCCTGTTGATACTCCGGAATATGGGCGTTCAGAAGGTAGAATTCACCGTTCTTCGGGGCGATATGGGATTCCTGAAGACCGCATTGCCCGTGGCGCAGCGATTTGACCTCCGTACCGGTCAGCATGATCCCGGCCTCGATCTTTTCTTCCAGGAAATAGTCGAAATTCGCCTTCCGGTTGTCCGCAATCGTGACATCCGTTGATAAAAGCGCTGATTTCTTGCCTTTTTTGCTAGCCATGGGCGCGTAATGTGGCCGTTTGCGCGCCTGAAATCAAGCCCGCAAATTCCATGGCCGCATCGACGGCCTCCCGCGCACCCTTGCTTGCCGGAACAAGCGGCAGGCGAACGGCGTCACTGCCGATGCCGAGGCGTGACGCCCCGTACTTGACCGGAGCGGGAGACGTTTCGCAGAAAAGCGCCTTGTGCAGAGGGGCGAGCAAGTCGCGGATCCGCGCCATTTCGGCAATATCGCCGTCCCGCCACGCGCGGTGCATGTCGGCACAGAGTTTCGGCGCGATGTTGGACGTCACGGAAATACATCCATGCCCGCCCTGCGCCAGAAAACCCGTCGCCGTCGCGTCTTCACCGGACAGCTGGCAGAAGGAATCACCGAGGCGGTTTTTCAGGTTCAACGGGCGGGCAAGATCCGCGGTTGCATCCTTCACCCCGACAATGCGTGGCAGTTCGGCGAGGCGGCACATCGTGTCGATGGACATGTCGATGACGCTGCGCCCCGGAATGTTGTAGATGATGATCGGAATGTCCGTCGCATCGTGGAGCGCCTTGTAATGCGCGTAAAGCCCGTCCTGCGACGGCTTGTTGTAATAGGGCGTGACAACCAGCGCGCCGTCAGCGCCGGCTTTTTGCGCTTGCTCGGTCAGTGAAATCGCCTCGCGCGTGGAGTTCGATCCCGTTCCCGCAATTACCGGAACGCGGCCTTTGGTCACGGCGATGCAGCGTTCGACAATCTGGTTGTGCTCGTCATGCGTAAGCGTCGGAGACTCTCCCGTCGTTCCGCACGGCACCAGGCCGTTTGTTCCGCATTCAATCTGCCATTCCACAAGTTTCTCGAAAGCCGCCCAGTCGATGCCATCGCCGCTGAAGGGGGTAATCAATGCCGTAATCGAACCTGTGAACATCTTTTCGCTCATATTTTGAATTGTGGGTGTCTTGCACTATAGAGTATCCTTTCTGGTAAATACTGCAAGGTAGGAAGATTGATACGGAAATTTCTGAACATCTGCGCGCTTCTTATGCTTTGTGCGCTGATCCTCCCGCAATCGGCGTTTGCGGAGAACAGCCGCAACTTCGCGGCGAAACAGCCCGCGCAGAAGGTCGAGGAGAGAGCAGCTTCCGCCGGAGGTGGCAATGCCGCGCGCGCTTGGCTCAGCTATTACAAGGGTGAGCAGAAAAACGTCAATTACCGCACGCTGATGAAATTCATCGGAAACCATCCGGATTTTCCGGCCATGGACAGGCTGCGCGCCGAGGCGGAAAAAGCAATGCCGTCCGACCTTTCCGAAGAAGAGGTTCTGGAATGGTTTTTGAAAAACCCGCCGCAAACGGTATTCGGTATGCGTATTTACGCAGAGGCGCTACGCGGGCGCGGCCAGAACGAAATGGCGCGCCAGCAAATCAATGACTGGTGGAAAACGGTTTCACTGACACCGGCGGAGCAAAGCAAGGGATTCATGGCCTTTGCCAGCTATCTGGACAAATCGTCGCATGAGGCACGCCTTCGCCGCCTGATCCACCGCGACCAATACACGAACGCGCGCAGCGTGGCCGAAGCATTGGGCCCTGCCTATGTTGCATTGACGGAGGCGCGGATCGCCCTGCGTGCCAACAAGGGCAACGTCAACGCACTGCTGAACCGCGTGCCGCAATCGCTTCAGGATGACGAAGGGCTTCTCTTCGATCGTCTGCAATTCCGCCGCAAGGGTGGAAACAACGAAGGGGCGATCGAGATTCTCAACAAATCGCCACCGCAGGATGCCATGCACGATGCGGACGGGTGGGGGAAAGAGCGTTCGATTATCGCGCGCCGTTTGTTCGAGGAAGGGAAATACGCGCAGGCCTACCGCCTGTCCGCGAACAGCCGCCTGACAAAAGGCTCCGGCTTTGCCACCAATGAATGGATGGCCGGGTGGCTTGCGCTTGAATACCTGAAAAAGCCGTGGCAGGCGTTCGAGCATTTTGAAAAACTGTATCAAAGCTCCGAAACGCCGATCAGCAAATCCCGCGCGACATACTGGGCGGGGCTAGCGAGCGAGCACCTGAACCATCCGGAAATCGCGGTGAAATGGTACAATGCGGGTGCCGCCTATCCGACGACATTCTACGGCCAGCTTGCCGCCGAAAAAATTCAGCGTCCGCCAAACCTGCGCGGGGCGGAAAAGGTTTCCGGTTCGTCCATGCGCAACGGCTCTCTGGCAACCGCCGCGCGTTGGCTCAAGAAAAACGGCTATAAGATCGAGGCGGGAATGTTCCTGAACAAGATGATCGAGCTTTCGTCCAAGCCGCAGGATTATGCCGCCGTCGCCGAAGTGGCCGATGAATTGTCGATGAAGAATTTCGAAATCCGCGCCGCGCAGGAATCCGAAAAGAAAAACGGCTTCCCGCTTGTCGGCCATGCCTTCCCCCGCATCGAGAAATATATGAGCGGCGCCGATGTTGAATGGGCGCTCGTCCACGCGCTTGTGCGTCAGGAAAGCCGTTATGATATGGAGGCCGTCAGCTCCGCCGGCGCGCGCGGCCTGATGCAGTTGATGCCCGGAACGGCGAAGGAAGTCGCACAGAAGGCGGGCCTGAGCCACCAGAATGAATGGCTCACCACCCGCCCCGGGCACAATGTCGCTCTGGGATCGCGTTACCTGAAACAGTTGCTCGACCGTTACGATGGAAACTATGCGATGGCGCTTGCCGCTTATAACGCTGGGCCGTCGCGCGTGACGCGGTGGGTTGCCGAGTTCGGCGATCCGCGCAGTCCCGATGTCGATCTGGTCAACTGGATAGAAATGATCCCCATCTATGAAACCCGCAACTATGTCCAGCGCGTTCTGGAAGGCGTTTACGTGTACCGCCAGACGCTTTCGAACAACAAGGGGCAGCGTTCCGGCGGTATGCACATGGCGTCGCAATAATTGCGTTTTGCAAAGCATTTTAATGATTTTCGCATTTTGCAATTCTGACCGTGTTTGATTTTGCTGATATTTTTCTGGCAGCGGCTTTGCACTGTTCTTTTTTGAAAGAGAGGGAACATGCCGACAATCGCCATCGCCGACCACCATGCCTTGTGCCGCGCAGCCTTGATCCGCTACATCAAACAAGCCGAGCCTGAGTACGAATTTCAGGAGTTCGACAATTTTTCTACGCTTGAAAACTACCTTCAGGAAAACACGCCGGATTGCCTTCTGATCGAACGTCATTTGCCAGGCTGGAACAACGAGTCTCTTGTCCCTGATAATATCAACCCGTCAAGGACACGGACGGGCATCCTGATGCCATTCCCCGATTTGCAGGAAATGGGAGAAGGCACACCATCCTTCGACGCGGTGTTTCCCCGCACGCTCTCGTCCAAGGAAATGCTGGAGGGGATAGAAAAACTTTGCAACGGCGAAACCTTCGTCGTGCCGGAAGGTTTTGCGGAATTTCAGATGCAGGGCGCTTTCCCGCACCACGATACGCAAGCACCGCAGGCCAGCATGCCCGTCAGGGAGAAAGACGTTCTGGCCTTCCTTCTGAAAGGCGCGTCGAACAAGGAAATCGCCCGCGCCCTCGATCTACAGGTCGTGACGATCAAGCTTCACGTGCGCGGCATATGCCGGAAACTCGGCGCGGCAAACAGGACGCAGGCGGCTTTGATCGCAAAGGAGAAGGGCTATCGGTAAACACATGCGCGGGTACTGATTTAGCTTTTTGTTTTGCGGGTTTGGGGCTATTGTTCCGCCATGCTTCCCGCACGTCAGATAATGCCGCCCCAGTGGATGACGGACTATAGAACGGTCAAGGTCATGCAGACTTTGGGCGCGTACGAGATCCCGTCCCGGGCGATGTTTGTCGGCGGCTGTGTGCGCAACGCGCTGATGGATGTGCCTGTTTCCGATATCGATATCGCGACCACGCGGCACCCGCTTCAGGTGATCGAGCGCTTGTCGGCGCACGGCATTCGTTACATTCCCACCGGCCTTGAACACGGAACTGTCACGGCAATCATCGACGATGCCGTTTTTGAAATCACGACACTGCGCAAAGACATAGAAACCAACGGCCGCCACGCCGTTATTTCCTTCACCGACAAATGGGAAGAGGACGCGCTGCGCCGTGATTTCACGATCAACACGTTGCTCGCCACGCCGGACGGCATGATTTTCGATCCGACGGGCAGGGGGCTTTCCGACCTCGATGACCGCCGCGTCGTTTTTGTTGGCATAGCGTCGGAGCGTATTGCGGAGGACTATCTCCGCATCCTGCGTTTCTACCGCTTCAACGCGCGCTATGGCATAGGTGCGCCGGATGATGAGGCGATCACCGCCTGCCGCGACAACGCAGACAAGATAGCGGAGCTGTCGCGCGAACGCGTGACGCAGGAGTTTGTGAAAATAATCCAGCTGAACACCGCGCCCGCCGCATTGTCCCTGATGTTTGAAAACGGTGCGCTTCCGGACATCGGAAAGAATTACGACCGCGCGGTAATGGAAAGGTTTTGTGATTTCCAAACCCGCCACGATGTACGGGATGACTTTGCGCGCATCGCCCTGTTGCTTCTGGACGGCGCGGCGGGAGAGGGAGCATTCGCCTTTTCCAACGCGCAGAAGAAACATATGCAGGATGTCCGCAATGCCTTGTCCTGCCTGAAGACCGCTTCCCGCAAGAAGATCAGGGAGGCCGTGTACCGCTTCGGCAATGCCGTGACGCTGCAGGGATATTTCATCCGCCTTGCGCTCCGCGACGACCTTCCGGACCTTGATTTGCTCGACATCGCCCGCTACTGGCAGGCGCCGTCTTTCCCCATCGGCGGTGCGGATCTGATGGCTCAGGGCATCTCCCCGGGCCCTGCCTTGGGCCAAAAACTGCAGGAATTGGAAGAAAAATGGATCAAGTCCGATTTTTCTCCCGAGTTTAAATGGCAAAAATAAAGCCCCCGTTTTGCGGGAGCTTGTTTTGTCTATTCGTTTTACTGCAAAAGAATTAGTAGTTGCAGTTATGTGTAGAGCTGAAAAGTTTCCGTCTTTCCGTATCTTGAATGATTGCGGTATCCGAAACTTGAATGCTCGTCCCTTTTTCGATGCTGCTTGAAAGGATTACGGTTTTTCCCGGATTTTGACGGGCAAGATCGTAAGCTTCCTGCAGGGCTGTTTTTGGCTGGTCTTGTGACATGCTCTCTAACTCATGTTGTTGACACTGCCGAAACACTAAATGAGCACACTCTAAATTGCAAGAAATTACAGAAAAACGCGCCTCCTTAATGCTGTAAAAATTAAGTATTGGTTAATTTTAAGGCCACTTCACCTCAGGCGGCATGGACATCAGGATGGCTTCGGTGTTGCCGCCCGTCTTCAGGCCGAACTGCGTGCCGCGGTCGTAGAGCAGGTTGAATTCAACGTAGCGCCCCCTGCGGACAAGCTGATGCTCCCGCTGTTCCGGCGTCCAGGATTTGTGCATATGTTTGCGGACAATTGCGGGATAAACCTGTGCAAAAGTCTTCCCGACATCCTGCGTGAACGCAAAATCCGCCGCCCAGTCCTTGTCGAGGTAATCATAGAAAATACCGCCGATCCCGCGCGGCTCCCCGCGGTGGGGCAGGAAGAAATACTCGTCGCACCATTGTTTGAATCTCGGGTAATAGGCCGGATCATGACGGTCGCAGCAATCCTTGAACGCGCCGTGAAATTGTGCCGTGTCATCCGCGTCTTCATACATCGGCGTAAGGTCCG
>QFNK01000114.1 GCA_003240795.1 Micavibrio aeruginosavorus
AGCAAGAAGTTTACAGATAGCCACAAGGCATATTCTTCCCAGAGGGCAGAGCAGGAAAGAGTTCGGTACGAACAATTCATGGCGCAGCAGGATTTAATAGAGCGACAAAAGCAATATGCGCAGAGATGCATTAATCGGTACGAATCATCAATGCCGAAAGAATATAAGACAAACTGCTATGGCAGCGCGTCCCCTGACGGTCGCAATATTATCGGATATCAGAATTGTACAACCGCAGAACAGAGACAATACGCACCACCTTATATCGTTAACCAATGTTACGCGGAAGCAAGGCAGGCCGTGCCCCTAGGTTATTAATGGAGGCTTGTAAACGAAGAAGGGATGTTGATGATAAAGCTTGCTTTAATAATACTGCTCCAGATTGGCTTGGCTTACCCCGTATATGCGGATGAACGTTCTCTCACGTGGGGTTTGGGCATGCTGAAAAGCATATCCGGCATCATCGGCGCGGCGGAAGCATGCAACAATGGACATATTCGTGCCGATGCCATCAGCGCGTATCGTGCCGCTTTGAAAGCTCTTGTGAAGAACGGCGTGATACCCGAAGAAGACATATCCTTCATCATTGATATGAATGCAAGAACGGCTCTCACCATAAAAAAGGACTTCTTACGGGATGGCCCAATCTCATGCTCTGAATTACCAGAGACATGGCAAGGTATTAAAGCAGATATGGGGTTATAAGATGGAAATATTAATAAGTTCGCTTGTTTGTGCTGTAGCTGGCTATTTCCTGGGCCGGGAACATGGACGTACGGAAGGTTTTGATAAGGGGCAAGATCATGGATACAAACAATGTCTTAAAAACTACGATGCTTCTATAAAAATAGGAACCGAAATAATGGAGAAAACGAAAATCCAAGGGATTCCTAGTAGAGTAAACAAATCCGAGTTTTAAAAACTGCTGAGAAAATTAGAGCACTCTGGGATGGCGAGTGGCGAAGTAGGCGGCGAAGGGGCCATACGCCCCCCCCCTTTTCGTGTTTTTTAAGTAGGCGTTTTTTTGAAGGGGGTGGGGCTTCCTTCAAAAAAGAAAAATAGTTTTCTTGCCTCTGTTGTTCGTATCCGTATGGTTATGTTCATCCTGAATTATCGGGGTTGGAACAATAAAACGGGGTATCAAAAGGGGTATCGCTTAAATCGGATTTAAAAAAAGTATTTTTTATCAATACATTATCTCCTCAATTCGAAAGAAGCCCCATCCACCATTTAGTCTTGGTTTTCAAAACTTGAGAATATCGAGCACAAAGCCCCGCTGTTTCGCGGAGTTTTTGCTTGTTGGCCTGCCCCGGCAACATTTTCAGACTTTCCGTATCGGCATTTCCCGTTATTTGGCGTTGTTGCGCTGCGTATATATTTTATGAAGGAAAGAACCTAGTTTTATACCTTCTGTCAGGTGAACATGTAAAAGAGCCCATGCAGCGTGAACGAGTGACTATCGGTCGGGATGAAAATTCGGGTTCTTTCGATGCCCGTATGTCGGCGGATATATTTCAGCCCGATAAAAAAAGTCATAGCAGGAAAGTGGCGTTTGTTTTCCATGGCCGGAACGGGGCTTCGGATGCCGAGCATATGATCAAGGTCATTGCGGCATACACACGATGCGGCTATCTGGTCGTCGCCCCCAATCTTTGCAATTCCGAGTGGAACGGCAGCGCGGGACAAGGCACGGAGTTTACGATGCACAATCATGTCCGTGATTCTCGGCGCAGTATTGAATGGGCGATTTCTGAAAAAAATCATTTTGGTTGGGACGGAAGAAGTTTCGCGCTTTGCGGACACAGCATGGGCGGGTATGCCGCGTTGTTTCTGGCGGCGACGGATTATAGGGGCACGGCTGATCATGTTCTGGCTGTCGCCCCGGCGATCAGTGGCGAATGCCTGATCGATGCGCGCCGCAAGTATCATCCCAATGGGATTGAGAATATGCTGATTGAAACCCCTTCCGCGCTGGCGGAATGGCCTCGGCACGATTTGTTCAATGTTGTCGCGGGGCTTACCATGCCGGTGTCTGCCGTGGTGGGGGTGGATGACAATCTGACCCTGCCATCCGATATCGGGCGCTTTTTTTCAGCGTTACCGAAAGGGCAGGAGTTTGAAGTGTTGGATGGCGAGCATCACTGCCTTGTAGGCGAAAACATACCTGACATTCTGGCCCGAAAAATCGGGCGACTGGAAGCGGCGGCACGATCCGCCGAACCCGTAATGGCATTTTCGCGCGGGCCGGTGATTTAATGGCTCCCTCATCCCTTGATCACTGGATAGACAGACAACGCTCCTTAAGCCTCTCTCATCTTAAAGCCAGTCTTTCCGCCACGCATCTCTCCCACACCCGCAAGGCCTTTGCACAAACGGTAAGGCCTGCATGCGGATCCGTTCTGGCATCGCCTGTGTCGGCACATTGGGATCCGGAGCCGGATTATTTTTATCATTGGGTCAGGGATGCGGCCATTGTGATGAATGCCGTTGTCGAAGTTGCACGGCATGCAAAAGACAATGAGGAAAAACAAAAATGGCTGGACGCGTTTGATGACTATATCGATTTCAGTCTTCGTTGTACGGAAACAGGCGCGGTTCCGCTCGCGGAAAATCCTTTACTGGCACAAACGGTTTCCGGGGCGCGGCAATTTTTACGGACGACAGAAGATATTGCCGGTCTGAACGAGGAAACGGTTTTAAAAGAGCCGCGGTTCAATCCCGATGGGACTTTGGATCTTTTGCAATGGGCAAAACCGCAATATGACGGACCAGCGCTTCGTGCGCTGACGAGCCTTAATTACATTCGGTTAAGCCGGGAGCAAGGGCGGCCTATCACGCCGCAGCTTGTGACGCTCCTGAAGAAGGATCTCGATTTTACGGTGAGCCATGCCGATGAACCCTGCATCGGGCCGTGGGAAGAAGATCATGAGATGGATCAGCATTATTTTACGTCCCTATGCCAGCTTGGGGCGATATATCACGGTAAAGAGTGGATAGAAGGCAAGCAAGCCGATGCCGCGACCGAAAAACTCTATAAAGGGCTCGACAGTCATTGGGACGAGACGCGCGGCCTATATATATCATTGCGGCAAGCAAGGGCAGGGTTTGATGCCGGCCAATTCATGGCGGCATTGCATGCCGATCTTCCGGGTAGCCGTCATTCCTTGCAGGACCCGAAACTTTTAAAAACGGTTTCAGCGATGGAGGATTATTTTGCGCGGGCCTATCCTTTGAATGCGGGTGCCGCATCCGTTGTGATCGGCCGAAGCGAGCGTGACAAATATTTCGGCAACAATCCATGGTTTCCAACGACGTTGTCACTGGCAGAATTTTATTACAAGATGGCGGAGAGAAGCGAAAGGTTTGCAGGCCAGTATGTAGACAAAGCAGAGAACATTCTTAAGGCTGTGCTTCCACACGTGCCGAAGGATGGTTCCTTGTCCGAACAATTTGACCGTGCCAGCGGTCACCCTGTTTCGGCGCGGCATTTGACATGGAGCTATGCCGCGTTCCTCTGCGCCACTCAGGCCCGCGAGCAGGCACTTTCCGCACCTGATCGCAATAACGGCCCTATGCCGGGGATAATTCCGGCGCTATTTTAGAAGCTGGCTTTCCTTTCTCGGATGCTGGCACGCAAGAGGACACGGACGGCAACCTGTCACATGTAAGTCCCATGTCCGGTAAAAAGTCAGGATCCTGCCTCGTATCAGAAGGCATAACCGGCGGATGCATTCTTGAATAGCTGCCGCCGTTTATTTTCATTTTTCACGAAATAGAAAGCGTCTGCGTTTTTTCGCGGGACAATTCGGGCTGATTCAGATGCGGGCTTTCGAAGCCGAGCCTGTTCAGCCCGAATTTTACTTCGGGGCAGGACATAAAGAGGTTCCATAGAAGGCCCGAGCGATGGTTTTCGATCATCGCGACTATCGGCCCCTGATCGATTGCCAGATGGCTGGGGGCAACCCAGTTCTGAGAGGGGTTGAAGGCATCGACAAAGCCGTATTCCGTCCAGAGGTCATCGCCGCGGTCTTCGTAGAAATGGCGCAAGGCCTCCATTGAATGGATGGGGGTATAGGGGAACGAAGACAGCGCGGCGGTCGGCGTGATCGTGCCGTTGTCGAGCCCCAGCTTGCCCTTTACAGGCGCGTGCACATTGTAGCCGCCCGGCGTGTCGCTTGCCGTCAGTCCCCAGCAATTCGCGCCATAGCCTGCATGACCGGCGGGATTGTCTATGCAATAGGCCCTGTTGATCAAAGTGTGCGCCACGTTTTGTTTCCAGTAACTTGCGTTTCCGTCTTTCAGGCCGCGCGGATCAAGCCCCAGAAAAGAATAGTGGGAGAAGAACAGGGGGCCGCCGCCCGCAGGGCCAAGCGGAAGTTTTATGCCGTAGAAACTGTCGCCGTTCTTGTAAAAGTCCATGCCGCTGCACCAGCCGGTCCGATAAACATCCGGAGATACAGCATGGGTCGGGGAAGAGGCGGCGAGGACATGTGTAATCACCGCTTCGTTCCAGCCGGTGACAGGCCATTCCCCGAGCCCCGTTTCGGGATGGTTCAGCCATTGCAGGTTTTTGCCGTCAGCGGAAAGGTGGGAATCCCATTCGATATGATGCCACAGCCTGTTTATCCGTTTCCGCAGGTCGGTTTCTTCAGGTGTGCTTTTCGAGAAATACTGACGCGCGGTAAGCAGACCCATGAAAAGGAAGGCGGTTTCCACCAGATTTCCGCCGCGTTCGGCCACTGGAACGGCAACGGCCTGTTCGCCTTCGCCCACGGATTCGAAAAAGTTTGCGCGTCCTGTGCGGGAGTCGATGAAGTGCGGGAAAACGCCATGGTGCGTTTCCGTTTTCTCCAGAAACGATACGATTTTTTCAAGGCGGGCGCAGACTTCATCGCGTTTTAGCCATGCCCTTTCTACCCCGGCGAGCATTCCCATGATGCCGAATCCCGTACCGCCTGTTGTGACGGTCTCGCTGCAGTCATAAAGCGTGTAATCTTCGTCCGTTCTGCGTTCCCGCGCCATGCCGCTCAGCGGATGTCCGTGATCCCAGAAATACCGTAGGGTTTGTCTTTGTACGAGATCGAGAAGGTCATGATCCGGCAATCCCTTGATAACCCCGACAACGGGTAGCGATGTTTCGCCGTTCGTGCTGTTCGTGAAATCCTGCCTGATATTCATGATGATCCCCGCAATTTTTTAAGACATTTTATATTCGATGTGATTTTGCCTGGTCGCTGATCGCCAGTATACCTTTGTCTCCTGCAAAGACTGCGAGCTTGTGCCCGTGGCGAAAAGGAATTCACCTTCTTCCCAGCGGCGGCGCGTGTCGGTGATGTCATTCGCAATCGAAAAAGAGACATCCTTTCTTGACAAGGAAAAGACAATCTCTTTCGTCTCGCCCGGCTGCAGCATGATTTTCTTGAAACCTTTTAATTCCCGTACCGGGCGGCTGGAACTTGCGACCAGATCCGTTACATAAAGCTGGACGACTTCCTGCCCCGCCACGCTGCCGTTGTTCGTGACGTTCGTTTTGATGATTGCGCGGTCCTTGTCCCTGCTGAAACCAACGCGCGGCTGTTCGTGGGAAAATGTGGTGTAGGAAAGGCCGTGTCCAAACGGGAACAGGCCTGTTTTGTGTGCAACGTCGTCCGGCAGATCCAGATAACCGTTGGTGAATTTGTTGAATTTGCCGGAATAGGGACGGCCGGTGGGTTCGTGCGAATGATAGACCGGAATTTGCCCTTCATTGTACGGAAATGTAACGGGCAGTTTTCCGGAAGGATTGACGCGGCCATACAGGACATCTGCCAGCGCGTTACCGGCCTCCGTTCCACCGAACCATGAGACCAGAAGCGCATCGGCAAGGCCGGCCTCCTCGCGCAGTACCAGCGGCCGGCCCGTCATGACGACGGCTACGACCGGTTTTCCTGTTTGCCTGAGTGCGCGAAGCATGTCCCTTTGCTCCTGCGGAATGTCGAGGGACGTGCGGGAGGAGGATTCTCCGGAATGCTCTTTTGCCTCCCCTATGACTGCGACAATAACATCTGCGGCGTGCGCCTTTTCCAACGCTTCCGCTATCATCATGCCGCTGCTGCGTTCATCGATGGTTACGGAGTGATTGTCCCGGTTGTGGACGTTCAGGCGGTCTGCCAGAACAGGGTCGTTCAGGATATTCGCCCCTTTCGCATAAGAGATGCTTCCGTCATCGCCGCATGCGGCTTGCATGCCCTCAAGCACGGTTACGCAGTTCA
>QFNK01000115.1 GCA_003240795.1 Micavibrio aeruginosavorus
CATGCCCGTTTTGTCGAAGGCATACTGGACGGGCAAGACGTTTGACGAGACAACCTTCACTCCGTTCCTGTCCAACGGTGCCTATAAAATCGCGTCCATAGATCCCGGGCGCCGCATCGTTTATGAACGCGTAAAGGATTACTGGGCGGCGGACATCCTTCCGAACAAGGGTCATTATAATTTCGACCGCGTCATCTATGACTTTTACCGCGACGACAGCGTCGCCTTCGAATCCTTCAAGGCCGGCGACCTGAACCTCCGCCGCGAATGGGACGCAGGCCTCTGGAAAAACGGCTATGACTTCCCCGGATTGAAACAGGGTAAAGCCGTCAAGGAAGCCATCAAGCACGGCCGCCCCGACCGCGTCCGCGGCTTCATCTACAACACCCGCCGCGAACCGTTCAAGGATGTCCGCGTGCGTCAGGCGCTCGGTCTTGTCTTTGATTTTGAATGGGTCAATGCCAACCTTTATCACGGCCTCTACAGCCGCATAAACAGCTACTTCCCCGGCACCTATCTCGCGGCGCAGAACACGCCGCCCCAGCCGGTGAACGCCACGCCGGAGGACAAACGTGCAAATCTCCGCGCCGCCGACGCGCTTTTGAAGGATGCCGGATGGGTCGTGAAGAACGGCATCCGTATCAACGAAAAAACGGGAAAGCCCCTGACATTCGAAATCATGCTCGACGACCCGTCGAATGAGAAGATCGCCCTTTCCTTTGTCCGCTCCCTGAAACGCCTCGGCATATCCCCCCGCGTCCGTGTTCTGGATTCCGCTGCTTTTCTTCGCAACATGAACGGCTATGACTTCGACATGACGCTCTATTACTGGATGTCCACCCTCTCGCCGGGGACGGAACAGTATCTGTACTGGAGCTGCGAGGCCGCGGACACGCCGTCCCGCTGGAACCACGCCGGAATTTGCGATAAAAATATCGATCTGCTAAGCAAGTCCATCGCCTCCGCAAAGTCGCGGGATGAGCTGGTGGAAAAAGTAAGAACGCTGGATTCGGCCCTTATGGCCGGGCATTACATGATCCCACTTTACTACAATCCCACCGACTTCGTGGCGTACTGGAAACCGCTCGCACACCCCGAAACCACGCCGATTTACGGCACGGTTCTGGAAACATGGTGGATGAACGCGCCATAGCCCCTTTCAAAAGGCGGCGGCGCTGTGGTTAAATATTGACGCAGACTAGATTCGCATTACTGGAAACACGCATGAAACAGACGCTACGCTCCCTTCTCCTCATTTCCGTCGCCGCCGGAGGCCTCGCCGCCTGCGCCCTGCCGCCGAAGCTGGAGGACGCCCAATACTGGCAGCGCAAGAGCGCAACGTCCGCCCTCTACATGCGCGGACCAAAGGCTCAGCAGACGCTGCACAAGGATATTGCCGACTGCACGAACGAAATCCGCGAACTGGAACGCATGGCTCCGCTGCGCGAAGCGATCCCTGCCGATAATCCGCCGGAAAGCCAGCGTTACAGCAGCAACCCTATGGAATCGAACGCCGTCTCCGCCAAACTCTCCCGCTGGGACACGCCGAAGCGCAACGGGCATCTTTATTCCGAACATTTCAACTACACGGACTTTGAAGGGTGCATGGACTACAAAGGCTGGGAACGCGTAGAAGCCCTCCCGTACGAGCAAGCGAAAGTCGCGCGCGAAAGCTACATGGAAAATATCTTCGGCAACAAGTATCAGACGAAGTATCCGGAGCGTCAGTCGGGCAAGGCCGATCCTTACGCCAGCACGCCGGACACGAAGATCAACAACTAGGCATCTTTTAAAACGTCACGAACACCGCGCCCGCTTTATAGCGGGCGTATGTTTGTCCACCCGCCGACGCGCTTGCCGATTTTTTCCATCTGCGCCGCATTCGAGAAATTCACCACGGCAGGATACATGCCACCCGCCAGAACGCATCGCGCCAGCGTAGGCTCTCTCCCTTGCGCAGCCGCCGTTTCAAACGCCTGCATCATCGCATAACGCTCCCCGTGCGCCGTTGCTTTCTTTTCAAACGCGCTGGACGGATGATCCTCGTAAAACTTTTCCAGCTTCTGATAGATCGGGGAATTCGCCTGTTTCAGCACCTCCCCCACATCCTCGGACAGCGGCACCTCATACCGCGCAAGGCGCGCGACATCCTCCCTGTCCGTCATACGGCACAGGGCGCGGGCAATCCTGTAATCCGCCGCAGGCAGGAAATCCTTGAGCGCATCCACCCTAGCCAGCATGCGCCGCGACTGGAGCTCGCGCTGAGGCCCCAATTGCGCGGACATATTCACATGCACGTCCATTCTGGCCCAGCTATATGCCCCGTTCACAGAGCCCGCCTGGAAATTGAAAGATTCCTTGTCCAATGCCACCGATATTTCCACAAGCGACTTTAACCACTCCTTGCCGATGCCGTTGCCCCGCAATTTCTCCTGCACGATCAGGGAAGATCCTGCCTCCCGCATACGCTCCGTCCCGCCGAACAGAAATTCACAACTTGCGGAAAAACGCTCCTTTTCCGCCGGTTCGACATGCAGGGTGATGCAATCGCGGTCTATTTCCGCCATTGCACTAACTTCACCGGTAAAATTGCGGGAAAACACTGCATGGACTTCGGCCGGCTCCACCGGCACGAATTCATTCCAGACATCGACCCACGACTGCCGCACAGGCATGTAATCGGGATAGCGATGGATTTTCAGGGACGCATCGCCTTCAAAATCGGCCCGGCTAACTGGCCTGGTTCTTCGGGGCAAGGTGGATTGATATGCGCTCATACAAAGGATCGAAACTTTTTATTATGTCAATAACTGACGATACCTTTAACCCATCCATCAGCGTCCGGTCAAGCGTCTTGGGACTATACCCTTCAAAATCGATCAGCTCGTCGAACGTCTGCGGCGTGCAGACATACCCCGCATGGTCGCCCCATGGCGCGTAGAGATGCGGCCAGCTCGGCCCGAACAGCCCCAGTGTCGGCACCCGCGCAGCGGCCGCCATATGCATCAGGCCGGAATCGTTGCCGATATAAAAATCACAACGGGCAAGCGCGGCGGCAACTTCCCCCGGCGTTCCCTTGGCGATCCCGTCCACACGGCGCGGGGGCGGCACGCTTTCCAGCACGGGCATGGCCTGCGCCTCCTCGCCCTTCGCCGCGAATACGGCGACCCGCGCGTTCGGCATCGGCCCGTCTTTGGACGTCATCCAGCGCACGACCTCGATAAAATTTTCCGCCGGCCACGTCTTGCCGATCCAGTTCGCCGATGGCCCGACCGCCAGCGTCATCCCGTCATAAGGCGGTAGCAAAGCATCCGCAAAGGCCTCCTGCCCGGGTGTAAAATACAATCGCGGCGCCGGAACGGCATCAAGCTGCATGAGGTACGCCGCCTGCTCCACCTTGTGAAGCGCCTCGCCCTTGCGTTTTCCGAACACATACCGCTTCTTCGCCCATATCAGGCGGGAGACGGCGGAATCGCGCAGATCCATCACCATATCCCATTTCGTCCCCGCGACCATCTTCCACAGCTCTATCCAATGGCCGTGATACGGTTTTTTCTTCAACGGGATGATCCGTGCGACGTTCGGGAATCCTTCGAAAATACTTTGCGGCAACGGCCCGCAGACGACCGTCACCTTGCCTTCCGGCCATGTTTGAAGCATATAATCCAGCAGTCCAGTAGAAAGGACCGCATCGCCGAGACGCGTCGATGTGATAAACAGTATTTTCATAGGCCTTATTAGACGGATAAGCTGCAATCATGTCAAAGCCATTCTCGGTCAAACTTTCCGCCCGCGGGCTTATCCGCCTCGACGGCGCGGACGCGATCCCCTTCCTTCAGGGGCTGGTTTCGAACGATGTGTCAAAGGCCGATGCAAACACCATCGTCTATGCCTGCCTCCTGACGCCGCAGGGAAAATTCCTGCACGACTTTTTCATCCATAGAACGCCGGACGGGTTGCTTCTGGATTGCGAAGGCGGCGACCGCGCCCGCGATCTATACGACCGCCTCACCAAATTCCGCCTGCGGGCGAAGGTTTCCCTGTCGGTCGAGGATAATGCAGATATATATGCCGTCGTCGGGACGGAGCACGGCCTGCCCGACCCGCGCCACCCCGCGCTAGGCTACCGCAGCTTCGAAAAGCCGGCGGTGGAGGAAGGCTCCTTCGCCGACTGGGACGCGCTCCGCATCTCCCTCCTTGTGCCGGACGGCAGCCGCGACATGGAACTTGAAAAATCGACGCTTCTGGAATGTGGCATAGAGAAACTGAACGGCATCGACTGGAAAAAAGGCTGCTACATGGGGCAGGAACTCACCGCCCGCATGCACTACCGCGGCCTCGCTAAAAAGCATCTCTGCCTTGTCGATATAGATGGCGCGGCGCCGCCACCTTTTTCCGACCTGCAAAACGGCGGACAGATGCGCTCCTCCTGCGGCGCGGTCGGCCTCGCCCTTTTAAAAGATGACGGCCTGTTCAGCACCGACTACGCCCCCGTCAAACCGCGAAAGACCGATCTATGAGCCTGAAATATGTATTCTGGGATTCCGACAACACGCTCGTCTGCACCTACGACCATCACTGGTTCAAGCATGTCGAAACGTTGAAATCCCACGGCATCGTCCTGAACGATGAATGGAAGGAACGCGTCTACACCAACAACGGCGCGCAGAACTGGGAATGGATGGCCGCCGAACTCGGCCTTGGCGTAACAAAAGATCAGTATCTCGATGAAATCGACAGCTGGTACTACCGCAATATTTCCGACATCAAAATCCGCCCCGGCATTCTGGAGGCGCTCGACGATCTGGACGCGCGCGGCATCCCCATGGGCGTTGTCTCCAACGGGCGTACCCGCTCCGTCATGGCCGCACTGAACGCAAAGCAACTTGCACCCCGATTTAAATTCATTTTGTGTATCGAGGATTACGAGGGCAGAAAGCCTCAGCCCGGCCCCTACCTCGCCGCCAAAACACGGATGCAGCAGGTAACGGGAAACTCAATCGATGCATCGGAATGTCTGGTCATCGAAGATGATCCGAAGGGTGTGGAGTCAGGAACCGCGGCGGGCATGACCGTCCTTCACCGCGAAATCGGTGACGACGATGCGGAGAAATTCCTGCACCGTCTGCGCGGCCTTATAAATCCTTGATCATCATCAGCGACAGGTCGTCGTCTATCATATACGATTTGTAAGGCACGACGCCTTCGCGGTCATACGTTACGCCGTTGCCGTCGGGCACATAGCCCAGACGCACATATAAAATCTGCGCCGCGCCGTAATCCTTGAAAAGTCCGACACTGATGCCGATCTGCCCGCGCCCCATCGCGCGCGCTTTCCCCTCGCACCATTTGATAAGGGCGGTTGCTATGCCGCGCCGCCTTTGCGACCGCACGACGTTCAGGTCCTGTATCTCCGGTATTTCAAGACGGCGATAAAGGCTATAACGCGGCGCATGATTCAAGATACAGAACCCGCAATCCTCGCCGTTCCATGACGCGATCAAGACATCGCACTCTCCGGCGAAAACATGCTCGAAATATCCGTCGTCTTTCTTGCCGATGCTGTCATACAGCCTGTAAAGAAGCGGAATATCCTCCCGCCCCGCCTCGCGTATGTCGATCATAGGCCGAACCTGCCCCACACGCTTTTTTCCTCGGCCGCCTCGATGACCGCGCCGATATCCATGCGGCTTTCTCCCGCGAACGGCAGGATCGCGGACAAAAGCCCTTTCTTCTCCGGCGTGCATTCGACGAAGGAAATCTCCTCCCCGAACTTTTCCTTCATCACCGAAACGACATCGCCGATGCCGTCGATCAGCCCGTGCGCCAGCGCATCGCCGCCAGTCCAGAACGCACCTTCCATCAATTCGTTCTCGCCCGCATTTAATTTTCCCGCACGGCGCTCCCGCACCCACTCCTTGAAACTTTCATGCATTTTGCGCTGAATGTCTTTCAGGCGCGAAACATCCTCCGCCTTCTCCGGCTTGAACGGGTCGAGGAAGGACTTGTCGCGTCCCGACGTATGCACGCGGCGCGTCACGTCATGCTTGGCGATGAATTCATCGAGACCAAAGCCGGATGAAATAACGCCGATCGATCCGACGATCGACGTCTCCTGCGCATAAATCTCATCGCCCATGCACGAAAGCCAGTAACCGCCCGACGCCGCAACGTCCTCGATAAACACATAGACAGGCATGTTCTTTTCCGCCGCCAGATCGCGTATGAGTTTGGAAATCAGCGAGC
>QFNK01000116.1 GCA_003240795.1 Micavibrio aeruginosavorus
AGCTCTTCCGCTTCCTCGAGATAATGGGTGGTGAGAAGAATCGTCATGCCGCGGTCGTTGAGCATCCGCACGCGTTCCCATAGCATCTGGCGCAGTTCCACGTCCACGCCCGCTGTCGGTTCGTCCAGCACGAGGATCGGCGGCATATGCACCAACGCCTTTGCCAGCAGCAGGCGCCGCTTCATCCCGCCGGAGAGGGAGCGCGTGTAGGCGTCCGCTTTATCCTTGAGTCCGACGAGGTCAAGAAGCTCGAGGCTTTTGCGTTCGTTTTCCGGCACGCCGTACATGCCTGCCTGAATGTCGAGGATGCGGCGCGGGGAGAAGAACGGATCGTAATTGATTTCCTGCGGCACGATACCGATGGCGGCCTTTGCGCCTTGCGGATTGGTGTCGATATCGCGGTGCCAGATTTTCACGCCGCCCGATGATTTGACGACCAGCCCGGCCATGATGTTGATCAGCGTGGACTTGCCCGCACCGTTCGGTCCCAGAAGGCCGTAGATCGAACCTTTCGGGATCGTCAGGTTGATGTCGCGCAGGGCGTGTTTTTCTTTCGTCTTGCCGCTGGCTTTGTATGTTTTGTGAAGATTCGTGATCTCTATCGCATGATCGGACATGACTTAACCAATTTCCGGCCGCTGAAAGGCGGCCTCCTTTATAAAAACGGGTAAACTATTTCTCGTGACGGAATTCGCCGTCACCGTTCAGATATGTGGCGAAACCGCCGCCGGTCAACCATTCCTGCGCCTTTTGATCGCCTTTTAATTTGGCGTCCCAATAGGCCAGCGAGGATATCTTGATCAGCTTCTCATGCAGTTCGCGGTACGGCGTCTGGCCGAGCTTGCCGCGACTGCCGTTGTAAATCATATGATCGCCGTGGTTGAGGATCAGCAGGTATTTCTCATCCGGGGAGTTATCATACACCTCCAGGCGGCGCTGATATTCAAACCCCTCTACCGGCGAGGAATCCTCTGTGCCCGTCATATGGAAGAGCGGGCGCTTGATCGTGCCGTAAATATCATAGGGCAGATCGCCCGTAATGCGGAATTCAGGGATCGGCGAATACAGGATGCCGCATTTGAAGCGCGCATCGGCATAGTTCTCCAGAAAACCGTTTTCATCGGGGAAACGCTGCCCCATCAGGACCTGCGTTGTCAGCGAGCCGAGAGAATGGCCGGACATGCCCATGTTGCTCATGTCGATCTGCGCCGCCAGATGCGGATGGTTCTGCGCCATCCAGTCCGGCAGGTGATCGAGAACGAACGGCACATCGGCGAAGCGCGCGATGGTGGCGGAGCGCGGTATCGGCGTTGCGCGGATAATATCCCATGCGTGGCCGGGCTTGCCTTCCCACAGGCTGCTGTCCGTCCCAGGATGCTGGACGTGCAAAACGGAATAGCCCTGCGAAGTCATGTAACGGGATATGAAGGATGCGCCGTCGATGCTGCCGCCGAGGCCGTGGCTCCAGACGATCAGCGGGATGTGCGTCAGGGACGCGACATCGGGATAATACATCTTGATATTGATGGAACGGTTGCCGCGCGAAGAGTCGGTCAGCGTGCCGCGAACCATGCGGACAGGATGCGGCTCATGGTCTGCCGTCAAACCATCACGCCAGAACGCGGTCATGCTTATTTCTTCCTGAACTTGTCGAGGGAGACAACTTCGCCGGTTTTCTTATCACCGGAAGTGTTGTCGTCGCTGCCGTCCGGCGTCGTGTCGTCATCGCCGCCGTCTGGGAAGTCGGTGTCACCGTCATCGTGCATCGGCTGGAACTGCAGTGCGAAGTTGACGGACGGGTCGGCAAAGATCGTAATGGCGGAGAGCGGAATTTCCAGACGCTCCGGCACGTTGTTGAAGGACAGCGTCACGCCCATCTTCTGCTCGTCAACGAAAAGATCGTAGAACTGATACTGGAGGACGATGGTCATCTCACCTGGATAGCGGTCATGGAGGTATGCGGGAATTTTAACGCCCGGAAAATCCGTCATGAACGTAATGTAGAAATGGTGATCGCCGGGAAGCTCCCCTACCTCGATCACTTCCTGTATCGCTTCGCGCACGACACCGCGCAAGGCGGATTCAACCATTCTGTCGTAGCGGAGTGTATCTTCGTCGTTGTCGGTCATGGTGCTATTGGTCGCAAGATCGGGGTGTAAAATCAAGAGGCTGTTTTGAATCCGCATGACTTTTTGCGAATCTTGCGCAAGGGTTGCATTTGCGCGCGGCTTTTTCCAGAAGTTTTATCCGTTCGCGTTATGCCATGTGGACAAATCCCTATGGCCGGATCATCAGCGCGTCGCCGCCGCCCAGAGCCTCGGGAATCGAGATGGACAGGCGCTGGCGGCTGAATTTGTCGAGCCGCTCGAAATACATCATTTGCGATATAACCGCCTGCATTTTCTCCGTGTTTCCGGAATCAAGGTAGAGACGGCCCAGCTCGCCATAATAATCCCGCGCCTGCGGGGTCAGGTATGTAAAGCCAAGCCCCTGCTCCATGTTCACGATCCGCTCCTTGACGCTACGGCCTTCCGCCTTGTACAGCGTGTTCAGGGCAAGGCGCGGTGCCAGATAGACGGGGTCGAGCAGGATGGCTTTCTTGTAATAATCCTCCGGAGAAAGCGTGCCTTCGGGAACGACTTCCTTCTCCACCAATTCCTGCACGCGGCCGAGATAATAATAAGGCGACGGCTCCAGCGGGTTGATCGCGGAAATGCGCGCGGCATAATCCTGAACCTGCGCGTAAAGGTTTTTCTGTTTTTCGATGTTCGGCGTGATTTTGGATTCCCGGTCCATCTCCAGTATGGCCATCGGTACGTTGATGGCCAGGATATAGGCACGGGCGTTCATATCCATCGAAACGCGGCCGGCCATGTTGATATTGTTTGCGAAATCATCCATGCGCTGCGCGAACAGATCGTCGCGTGCGCGGTTGGCGAAATATTCACCCATCATCAGCGAACTGTAGAGCCAGCCGATCATCACGAACGGCAGGGCGATGGCAACCTTTGCCATGGACGGGCTTTTTTCCGCATCCGGCAAGGCGATGCGCGCAGGTACACGCCCCAGCGCGCGTTCCGTTGCCAACAGCCACAAAGCGAGCAGCAATCCCGTCGGCATCAGGATCGGAAGCGCGAAATGGTTGAAACTCACATGGCTGTGCGCGACCATGGCGACCAGCGCCGCGAAGATGGAAACGATCAGCACGCGGCGGCCTCCGTCCGTGCCTTGTGTCTCCCCGTCCTTCTTTAACGCGCTGAACGTGCGTACCGCCGCGGCGATGGCAAAGCCGTAGAACAGGATCGGGCCCAGAATGCCTAGCTCCACCCAGAATTGCAGCGGGTCATTGTGCGCGAGATAGGCGCCGTCGGCATCGTTCGCCTGCCTGTATTGCGGATAGAGCGCGGAAAATGTTGCAATCCCGCTTCCCAGAACGGGGCTGTCCTTGATCATCTCCAGCGCCGTGGCCCAGACCTGCATACGGCTGTTAGAAATATCGGGACGTTCGCCTTCCGGCATCACCGTGCCGAACAAGCGCTGCGCCATGTCGAATTTCTTTTCAACGCCCAGCTGCATCACACCGCCGAACGCCAGCGCGGCGATGATCAGGACGGCGAATGATTTGCGTGCGGCCTTTACCTGCGGCCACAACAGTACGGCGAAGAAAGCAAGGCCGGGGACAAGCGCAAACATCGGTCCCCGCGCAACGGTTGACATCATGCCCCAGATCAAAAGGACCGACAGGATCAGTGCGTATTTACGCTCCTTCGCGCAGCGGTTCGACAGCATCCATCCCAGCGCGCAGAACAGGCCGAGGCTGAACAGCGCGCCCAGCGTCGAAGGATCGGACAGCGGATGGCGTGCCTGACCGAGGAAATAGGCGTTCAAAAAGAAAAACTGCACGACCGCCCATACCGACATCAGCGCGAGCATCAGCCCCAGAACGCGCGCGACCAGAATGAAAAACCTGTCCGGCGCGGACATGCCGGCCACAAAAAAGCCGAGCGGCATGACGGAGAAGAAGCATAACCCCATCAGGCTGACGGGTTTTATCGGCGACCATGCGATGCTCGCCGCGATCAGCAGCCAGAACGCACCCGCGAACCACAAGACAGGCGTTCGGGGTAAAGACCATCCCTTTGCCGCATCGCGCGACAGCATCACGTAAGACCATGCGAATGTCAGGAGAACGCATCCGGCGAAGCCTTCGAGCTGATACCCCTGCAGCGGATACATCCCGCATATAAATGCGGCGATCCAGAGAAATACGGGAAGGGCTGGTTTGAAGTTGCCGGAATGCGGCAGAAAAGAAATAGCGTTCATACCGACAACTATCCCGCCGAAGCGTTGCCGCGTCAAGGTACAGAGATACAACGGAAATTTTGAAGGAAGGAGAAAATGGACGGTATTCTGTTGCGAGGAACCGTCCGAACCCCACCTATAGCTGTCTAGGCCATAGGGATTGATTTGTAACTACTAACTACCTAATAAATTAGGCAGCGATAGCAACCGCTTGGTTGTTATCATTCGCTACGACGAAGTTATCGTTGGCATTTATGATTGCCTGACCCTTCGGGATAAACCCCGGCGGTATCATTCCGAACGCCGCAAATTACCTTTATCACGCGTGTCGATCCTGTTTCAGGCCCGCCGGATTTCGCAAGTCGCCTTACGAAAGCTGGTGGACCTGCCGGGCACTGCCCCCGGGTCCACGACGCCTATTCCGTAACCACGTTTAGCGTCATAACTGGCCGAAGCCAGCGTTTTTAATATAGGGATAAAAAGTTAATATTTCAAGATCGCTTCAGCGCAGGGGGGACTATTTTTGCGCCCTGGGGCTTTGCATCCAGCGCGGCATCGTAATCAGGCATAACTGGCACGATCTTGATAGAGTTATCACCCGTGTAAAGCCTGCGGAATTCCGTTACGTCGACCAGGCTGGACGCCAGCGCCGCCATTTCCGCCATCGGGGATTTCGCCTCTTTTAACACCGGCTTTATCTGCGCCAGATAGGCGCGGCTGAATACGAATGTCGTGTCTATACCCATCATCGATTTCAGCGAAACATAGTCGTCACCGACGATTTTTTCAGGCGGAAAATCGCTCTGCCCCACCAGCACGATGACGCGCGCGTTGGAACCCCGTATTTTTTCCATCCACAAATCGTCGTTGGCATTGTCCGGCGAAACGGTCATTGCATCCGCATGCTGAAATTTCTCGCGCAGCGTTACTTCATGGCTGTTGTTCACGATATCGACGTAGTTCTCGTGCTCGGAATCCTTATAGGCGACATTCGCCATTACAAGGATGTCGGTATCTATGTTCTCATGCAGGAAATCGCGCTTGCCGCCGTGTCCGCCATCTTGAATGTTCATCACGTCAATGACCGCCGGGTCCACATCAAAATACAGCGTTTTACAATTCAGAAGGTCTTGCGAGAGCGGGACATTGCAGCGGTCCAGAATGGCCACGGCGGAGCGTATGGAATTCATATCGCCATTGCTGAGCTGGCGCTCTTCCTCCAGCACACCGCCGACTATCGTAATCGTCTTGTTTGCATTCTCTTTCGCAGACATTTCGAAATCACATCCTTCTAATAACCCCGCCGCGATTATCACGGCTGAGGAAAATCTAATAGATTTACAATATTATGTCAATTAAAAGGGTTATTGTTGCTGCAAGGTTCGTTTCTGGGCCGCCAGCGCGGGACCGTTTACCACGGGTTTTCCCTCGTTCATGCTTAAAACACTCCGGATGACATGGCGGACGCCGGGCAATATCTGGCCATTCTCGGCAAAGTCCCAATGTTCCACACCGATAATCATCGGGTCGCTCGAAAAGTTAAACAGCATGGTAAGCGCCTTGTCGCTACGCGGATTTTCCAGCACTTTCAATATACTAGCAGCCGCGCGCCGCTCATTTTCAGACAACCTGCCTTTTGCAACCTGCTTGGTGTCTTCTATTTCCCAACCATGGGTCATCGGTTTACGCCCTCTATCATACTCTTGCGCGCCTTTTGGCGCTTATTTTCGTTGGGGATGGACGCCTATAAGGCTTTGCCCTCCCTTTTCGCGCTTCATATAGTAAAGGGGCAATCAGAAACAAGGAAAATCGCCATGCAGCAATATCATGACCTCATGCGCCGCGTCCTCGAAGAAGGCGCAAAAAAGGAAGACCGCACGGGAACCGGCACGATCTCCGTATTCGGCCACCAGATGCGGCATGCGCGTCTCCGCCG
>QFNK01000117.1 GCA_003240795.1 Micavibrio aeruginosavorus
ATCGACGATGACGGTTCCGTCAAGGTTTCCGCCATTAGCCAGGCCGCGATCGACAAGGCCGTTGACTGGATCAAGGGCATCACGGACGAGCCGGAAGTGAACAAAGTCTACAAAGGCAAAGTGGTCAAGATCGTTGACTTCGGTGCGTTCGTAAACTTCATGGGCGGCAAGGACGGTCTGGTTCACATTTCCGAACTGGCGGACCAGCGCGTGGCGAAAACCACGGACGTCGTTTCCGAAGGTCAAGAAGTGAAGGTCATGGTCGTCGGCTTCGATGACCGCGGCAAGATCAAACTCTCCATGAAGCGCGTCGATCAGGAAACGGGCGAGCCACGCGAAGTGCCCGAGCGCAAGAAAAAAGAAAGCAGCGAAGACGCCGCTTAATCCAACAAAAGCCCCGCAAAATGCGGGGCTTTTTTTCATGATCTGAATACGCGGTAACTATGATGATGGTTTGCCTTGGATCATAGGAAACACCCTATGTTCAAAATGATCGGCGCGAAATGGCCACTCCCCATCACTGGACAGCCGTGATAAGCTTTCCGCCATGACGACGAGCGCGAAAAAATATCTGACATTTCTGGTTGTGGTGCTGATTGCCGCCGCTGTTTTTTTCGGCGCGCGGTACGGCATGGACAAATACAAGGATCATCTGCTGCAGAAATCTCTCGACACGCACGCGGCCAGGATGGTGGATCTCTCCAAGGTGTCGGATATAGAAAACTTCCATGCGCGCGTCGATGCGGTGCGCGATTTTGTCCATGACAACAGCCAGCACAATATGGGTGAGGAATTTTACGCCGCGTGGCCGGACAAGACAGCCGTGGCGAAGGTGTTTGTTGAGGGATTGGAAGGAAAGCGCAAGGACCTTCCCCATATGGAATGCAGTACGCGCAGCAACACCATGGCCCAAATGCTAAACGTCATGGATCTGGACACCCGCAATATCGTTTTGTATTCAACGAAAAACAATCTGGCCAATCACCGCATCATAGAGGTCCGCAATCCCGAAAACGGAAATTGGGAAGCCCATGATGTAAGCTACAATATCTACTGGCGAAACAAGGAAACAAAACAGCGCGTCTCGCTGGCCGAAGTGGGCGCAGCGCCGGACGCGCATGAGCCCTGCAACCCGGAACGGTGCGGATGGAATGCAAAGACGATAGACCATCACGCCGCCGACGAGGAAATGCACAACCCGCAGGAGTTGAGACATCTTCTGGGCATCATTGCAATACATGACGAGGAGTCCGGTCTTCGCATCGCCCTCTATGCCGACGGCGTGCAGCCGGAGCACCGTTACACGATGAGCGATGAGCAAGGGACGTTCTGCCATTTCTTTGGCAAGAATTGCGCCGACGGGTTCATACCCATGAAAGACTTCAACTCCTGATCCGCATTCAGGCATGACGGCAAAGCGCCGCCGTGCCTTTTTATCTATACAGAGGCTGATACGGGATAAAGCCGGAAGCCAAGACGTTCTATTTCCTCCCGGCTTTCCTGCGGCAGGCGCACCCTGATGATCTCTTCTGTGGACCAGCTGTGAAAGCCCGCGGCATCTTCCTCGAAGTCTTTTACCGCATCATCGAAGACATGCGGCGGCAATAAAACTTGAAAACCGGTTAGACAGCTTCTCAAAGCCTCTACCGCTTCGCGTTTTTGCCGCTCCTGTTTGCGTGAAAACTCGATTGAAAATCCTATTGATCGTAAAATATGAGAAGGCATTCCATTCTCCCAAAACACATGAGATTTGCTTCCGCCAATGGCGGCAATACAGGTTCAAAAATGTGGATGAGTAGAATAGATGCGCGACGGACTAGCCGCGCATGCAGGCGAAAACCATCATCATGAAAGCAGAGGCTTTCACGGCGCGGACGTCTATTGTCGTTGCGCGGCTGGTTCTCATATTGTTATGAAGCCACCGACAGCCTGTTTCTGTCAATAAAAAACGCCTGTCCGCCCGGGCGGGCATAAAAAAGGAGGCCTAAGCCTCCTCTTCCTCATCGTCTTCCCACCAGATCTTGCAGTTGTAATTCCAGCAGAGCTCCTCGCCGCGCTTGATATCGCGCAGGGCGCTGACCGTCATGGTGTATTCGTCAAAATCCTGTTCTAGGCCGATATTCGGCTCTGCAGAGTGGTTGTACATCATGATGTAACCAAGCGGCATGCAGAATTCTTCGTTCTCGTAATTGCCGTCCCAATCCAAAAGGTAGCCGTCCGGCGCTTCGCCGTTCTGGTTGATGGATTCCTTGGAGACAGGAACGACGGGGGAAATCTCGACCACTTCGCCCTTCTTGAAATCGCGCAGGGCGAAAACACCGCGGCCTTTTTCATCGTCGATCTTGCCCCAGGCGATGTGCGCGCCCGCGATGGTTTCCGGGCGGTTGTTGGCGGCGTTGGAGGCCTGCCATTTCATGATTTTCTTGGCTGCATTCCCTGCCATGGCGTGTTTCCCCTTTGCCGTTTTTTGTCTGGAACGATGCGATATCTATCACAAAGGGGGCTTTAAAAACCACTAAAATTCCTATGTTCTAAACATTGCTTTTCACGTATGACCTACGGGCAAGGACCCGTACGGTTCCAAACTGGTTAAAGGATTTACTCATGCCACTGAAGCTCCCTAAAGTGATCGGCCATCGCGGCGCCAAGGCCTACGCCCCCGAAAACACGCTGGAAAGCATAGAAACCGCCGCCAGCCTTGGCGTGGAATGGGTCGAGCTGGACGTGAAGCTTACCCGTGACGGCGTGCCGATCATCTTCCATGACGAGGAACTCGACCGTACGACCAACGGCTCCGGCCTTGTCGCCGAAACCAGTTATGACGATATCTGCCAGCTGGAGGCCGGAAGCTGGTTCGCCGACGGGTTCGCGGGTGTGAAAATTCCGACGCTGGAGGAAGCCGTCGATATTCTCCTGAAACACAATCTTGGCCTGAACCTGGAAATCAAACCCTGCCCCGGGCGCGAGAAGGAAACGGCGGAAGCGGCGCTGGACCAGCTTTCGCAAATCTGGGATGACCATGACAGGCTTCTCATCTCCTCCTTCCAGCATGTGAGCCTTGAGGCCGCGATGGACCTCGCCCCGGACTGGGCGCGCGGCCTTTTGATCGGCGGAGAGGAAATGCCGGAAAACTGGAAAGAGCTGGCCGATTATCTCAACGTGAAGACCATCAATCTCGGATCGCGCCTAGTAACCCGCGCCGTTGCCGACGAGGTCATGGACATGGAACTGCCCCTGCTGGTCTATACCGTGAACGATCCTATGGAGGCGCGCGCCTTACAACGGCTTGGCGTCGACAGCTTCTTCTCCGACAATCCGGACGTTATCATCGAAAATCTGGCGGGCGGCTTAAACTGATATTACCGCGGCCCGACATTGGGGACGGCGGCGCTTACATACTGCCACCGGACTTCCAGCGTGTGGCACCACATGTCACCCTTATAGAATGTTCCGCGGCGGGCGGCCATCTGGCGCGCTTCATCGATATAGAATGACAGCACGGACATTTCCGGATCGTCTTCCGCGGGCCTTATACGAACCCATGTGACCGGCACGTTCAGACATTCCCGGGTCGGTTCCGGTGATTGGAAATCCAGATTGGTCGACAGATTGAGATAACTCTTGCCGCGCTGTTTTTCCAAGTCTTCCGTTTTGAAGTAAAACTGATAATAAGGCATCGCGCTGCATTGTTTCGGCGCGGGCACCTCTTCACTCCTGCGTGGCGCGCCCTTGGTCATGATTTCTTTGGTTTCTTCAAAATGGACGACATAACGCTCGGCGGTCATCACGTCTTCGTTCGGGACGTCATGCACGACATAATTGAAATTTAAAGGATGGCTTGGTGTCTCACAGCGCGGCACAGCGGATGCCGGGGACGCTTGCAAAACAAGCCCGGCCGCGACGGTAAAAACGGATGCGAGTATCCCCTTCCTCAACATGAGGAAAGACTAGACCTTTTGCATCATTTCGCAAAGAGGAATATTCTTGAAACAAAACAACCGATTAACGGAAATTATTAATCGTTGTTTGTAAATAGCCCCTTAAGTTGCTCCGGCAGAGGCATGCCGACGGCGTTGAACCCGCAATCTACGTAATGAACCTCTCCCGTGACCGCAGATGACAGGTCAGAGAGCAGATACAAAGCGGTTCCGCCCAGCTCTTCCAGCTCCACAGATCTGCGAAGAGGCGCCGTCATCACATTGTATTTAAATGTGGTTCTGGCGCTGCCAATGACTGCACCCGCCAGTGTGCGCATGGGTCCGGCGGAGATTGCGTTGACCCGCACATGATCCGGTCCGAGGTCCGCCGCCAGATAGCGGACGGAAGCCTCGAGCGCGGCCTTGGCAACGCCCATGACGTTGTAATTCGGCATGGCTTTTTCCGCGCCGTAATAGGACAGCGTGACGGCCGATCCGCCATCCTTCATCAACGGCGCCGCACGGCGCATGACGGAGGTGAAGGAGTAGCAGGAAATGTGCATGGACGTGAGGAAGTTGTTGAGCGTCGTATCAACGTAACGGCCTTTCAGCTCTTCCTTGTCGGAATAGGCAATCGCGTGGATTACGAAATCCAGCTTGCCCCACTCTTTTTCAATACGCGCGAACACCTTGTCGAGGTCGTCTTCCTTGGACACGTCGCAATCGATCAGCATGGTTGCGCCCAGGCTCTCGGCCAACGGTTTCACACGCTTGCCGAACGCATCACCCTGATAGGTAAAGGCCATTTCCGCGCCGTGGCGGTGCAGTTCCTGCGCCATGCCCCAGGCGATGGATTTGTCGTTGGCAACGCCCATCACCAGACCGCGTTTGCCCTTCATGATTTGTGTTTCTGATACGCCCATGATTTTTATGCCTCGTAACGGGAAATGGCCAGTGTGGCATTTGTGCCGCCGAAGCCGAAGGAATTGGAAAGAATTGTTTCGTGACGCACATTGTCGATGCGCGTTTTTGCGATCGGCATATCGCCGACGCCGTCATCCGGCGTTTCGACATTTATGCTGGGCGCAACGAAATCATTATTGAGCATGAGGACGGAGTATATCGCCTCCTGCACGCCTGTCGCGCCAAGGCTGTGACCCGTCATCGACTTTGTGGAGCCTATATGCGGCATAGCCTGCCCGCGCGGTTCAAAGACGTTGCGGATGGCGTCCAGTTCCGTGATATCGCCCGCCGGCGTGGATGTGCCGTGCGTGTTGATGTACGTAACGGGAGCCTTCACGGTGGACAGCGCCTGCTTCATGCAGCGGACAGCGCCCTCGCCGCTCGGCGCGACCATGTCGGCACCGTCGGACGTTGCGCCGTATCCGGTGATTTCTGCGTAGATTTTCGCACCGCGTGCAAGCGCGTGGGAAAGTTCTTCCACCACCACAACACCCGCGCCGCCGGCGATCACGAAACCATCGCGGTTGGCGTCATAGGCACGGGACGCCTTTTCCGGCGTTTCGTTGTATTTGGAGGACATCGCGCCCATTGCGTCGAACAGGCAGGACAGCGTCCAGTGCAGCTCTTCAGAACCGCCCGCGAAAACAATGTCCTGCTTGCCCAGCAAAATCTGCTCCGCCGCGTTGCCGATGCAGTGCGCGGAGGTAGAGCAAGCAGAGCTGATGGAGTAATTCACGCCCTTGATCTTGAAATTCGTCGCAATCGTTGCGGACGCGGTCGAGGACATGCAGCGCGGCACGCGGAACGGGCCAACCCATTTCGTTGCGCCTTTTTCGCGCACGATGTCGGCGGCTTCGACCTGGTTGCTCGTGCTTGGTCCGCCGGAGCCCATGATGATGCCCGTGCGCTCGTTCGAAACGTCGCCTTCTTCGAGGCCGGCATCCGCAATCGCCTGTTCCATGGCCAGATGGTTGTAGGCGGAGCCTTCACCCATGAAGCGCAGCAGGCGCTTGTCTATGGATGCCGCAAGGTCAACCTGCGGACGGCCCTCTACCTGGCTGCGGAAGCCATGCTCTGCCATGCTGGGGGAAAAGGAGATGCCGGACTTGCCGTTTTTGAGCGACATCAGGACGCTATCCTTGTCGTTGCCGATGCAGGACACGATACCGATGCCGGTGATAACCACGCGTTTTTGTGTATTTGTCATGGGCAATTATTTAGGACAGCCAAGTCCTAAAGTCACGCAGGAATTAGCGTTTTCATATTTCCCATGTGCAAAACTAGCGCGAAAAGGAC
>QFNK01000118.1 GCA_003240795.1 Micavibrio aeruginosavorus
CATACCATAGATGGTTTGGAAAAATCCTTAATGCGTTCGTATGAAAGTCTTGAAAGGGGCGTGTGGAGTCGCTATATCTTTGGCACTCCCTTCGATGGAGTGCTAACACGCTCATGGTGAGGTGTTAGATATTAAATAATTTCAACTGTTTAGGAGAATAAACATGAAATTTCGTCCTTTGCATGACCGCGTGCTCCTTCGCCGCGTAGAGCAGGAAGGCAAGACCGCAGGCGGGATCATCATCCCGGACACGGCCAAGGAAAAACCGATGGAAGCCGAAGTCATCGCTGTCGGCCCCGGCGCATTCAACGAATCCGGCGCACGTGTTGCCCTTGACGTACAAGAAGGCAACCGCGTCCTGATTTCCAAATGGGCAGGCACCGAGATTTCCGTCGATGGCCAGGAACTGCTGGTCGTTAAAGAATCCGACATCATGGGTATCATCGAGGGTGCGGGCGCAGCCAAGAAGGCCGCTTAAAACTCTCAAAAACGGAAAACGAATTGATAAATCGTTCTCTAACCCTTTGAAAAAATTATTAGGAGAAACACATGGCTGCTAAGACAGTATCTTTCGAGCGCGAAGCTCGTGAAAAAGTCCTCGAAGGCGTGAACATCATCGCCGACGCGGTTAAAGTAACGCTGGGTCCGAAAGGCCGCAACGTCCTTATCCAGAAATCCTTCGGCGCACCCCGTTCCACAAAAGACGGCGTTTCCGTTGCGAAGGAAATCGAACTGAAAGACGCACAGCGCAACCTCGGCGCACAACTGATCCGCGAAGTCGCTTCCAAGCAGAACGACCACTCCGGCGACGGTACGACGACGGCAACGGTTCTGGCGCAGGCGATCGTCAACCAAGGTCATAAAGTCATCTCCGCGGGCGCAAACCCGATGGACGTAAAGCGCGGCATCGATAAGGCCGTTGCCGCAATCGTTCAAGAGCTGAAGAAAAACGCGACGCCGATCAAGGCAAACTCCGAAATCGCCCAGATCGGTACTATCTCCGCAAACGGTGAAAAAGAAATCGGCGACTTCATCGCGCAAGCCATGGAAAAAGTCGGCAAGGAAGGCGTTATCACGGTTGAGGAAGCAAAATCCCTCGAAACAGAACTGCAGGTCGTTGAAGGCATGCAATTCGACCGCGGCTACCTCTCCCCTTACTTCATCACGGATGCAGACAAAATGCAGGCCGTTCTGGAATCCCCGTACATCCTGCTGTTCGAGAAAAAACTCTCCAACCTGCAATCGATGCTGCCAGTTCTGGAAGCGGTTGTTCAGTCCGGCAAGCCTCTCCTCATCGTTGCTGAAGACGTTGAAGGCGAAGCCCTTGCTACGCTGGTTGTCAACAAGCTGCGCGGCGGTCTGAAAATCGCTGCTGTCAAGGCGCCTGGTTTCGGCGACCGTCGCAAGGCGATGCTGGAAGACATGGCGATCCTGACGGGTGGCCAGCTGGTTTCCGAAGACCTCGGCATCAAACTGGAAAACGTTACGCTCGACATGCTGGGCCGCGCGAAGAAAATCGTGATCACGAAAGAGAACACGACGATCGTTGACGGTGCAGGCGAGAAAGGCGAGATCGATGCACGTTGCAGCCAGATCCGCGCGCAAGTTGAAGACACGTCGTCCGACTACGACAAGGAAAAACTGCAAGAGCGTCTGGCGAAACTGGCTGGCGGCGTTGCCGTTATCCGCGTTGGCGGTGCGACGGAAGTCGAAGTGAAAGAGCGTAAAGACCGCGTTGACGATGCAATGCACGCAACACGCGCTGCTGTTGAAGAAGGTATCGTAGCAGGCGGCGGTTCCGCCCTCCTGTTCGCTTCCAAGGTTCTCGAGTCCCTGAAAGGCGACAATGATGACCAGCAAGCGGGTATCGAAATCATCCGCAAGGCGTGCCAGGCCCCTGTTCGTCAGATCGCTGCGAACGCCGGTGCCGAAGGCTCCATCGTTGTCGGAAAACTGTCCGACAAAAACGATGCGAAATTCGGCTATGACGCGCAGAACGACAACTACGTCAACATGATCGAAGCCGGCATCATCGACCCTGCGAAAGTTGTTCGCACGGCGCTGCAGGACGCTTCCTCCGTTGCAGGTCTTCTGCTGACGACCGAAGCGACGATCACGGACGCACCAGACGAAGGCAAGGCCGCTGGCGGCATGCCTGCCGGTGGTATGGGCGGCATGGGCGGTATGGACTTCTAAAAGCTTTCATTGTTTGGTCCGGAGTTCGTCGCTTCGTCGCTCGCGTAGATTTTTACGCTTCGCTCCTAGCGCCTGCTCCGGCCACAAACATTGTTCGCTTTTTACTGCGAAAACAAAAAAAGAAAGGCCGGATTTTTCCGGCCTTTTTCTTTGGCGTAATAATTTATTACTTCTAAATTAGTTTTTTCTAAAAGGAATTAGTCCATGAGGTCGAAGTCGGCGACTTCGCGGCCCTTGGCGACGCTGCGGATCGTCATGCGCACTTTCTGGCCTGGGATGAGTACAGGAAGGTTGTGTTTGTCGAGGCAGGTTTTATGCACGAAAACATCCTTTTGGCCGTCTTCAGGAATGATGAAACCGAATCCCTTGTCCGGTTTGTACCATTTGACCGTGCCTTCCATCGTATGGAGGTCTTCGCCTTCCTCGCCCGGGAGGCGGTAGGAAATAGGTTCAGGATTCTGCCCCTGCTCAATCAATTCGCTGACGGCTGTGACGAGGGCACCTTTCGGGCCTTTTACAACGGTGCAAAGAATAAGAGCTTCTTCACCGAGATCGTGAATACCTGCATCCTGCAAGGTCGTTATGTGAATGAAGGCGTCGCAGGGATCTTCTTCCGGCACAACAAAGCCGAAGCCTTTTGTGCTGTTAAACCATTTCAGGCGCGATCTGACCAGAATCTCATTGGATTCCATCGGAGATGCTTGCGGTTTCGTTACCATAGTCAAAACTCAAATATCCTTGGCGGATGTAACGGACGTTGTGATTACAAAGTTAAAAAGTGAATACTGTTCGCGAACGCAAAGAAAAGAAAATCATTCCTCAAATATATACCACTAAAAGTAGATGCCTATCCAGAGCAAATCTGCCATTTGCTGTAATGCAAAATAAAATGTTCGATGCCAAATGTTCTTTTGGTTTGGTTTTATCGTATTCGTGCTGGTAAAATTTTAAGGATAGTACCCGTAAACTTTTATTTGATTTCAAAGTTTTCGCCGCAAGGAAGGAATATCCATGACGACCGTTTTCCCTTCGCCAGAGTTGTATAAGAAATCCTATCCGCAAGGTGTGCAATGGGATGCCCCGATACCGTCCTATCCGGTGTTTCAAATGCTGGACGAGACATCACGGCATCACGGGAGCGCATCCGCGATCGATTTCCTCGGCTACCGGATGACGTGGGGTGAAATCCATGATGCTTCCCTGCGCCTTGCGCGGGGTTTGCAGGACCGCGGGATCGGGAAGGGGCGCCGTGTCGGTATCTTCCTGCCGAACAGTCCGTATTTTATCATCGCCTACTACGCGATTGTCCGCACGGGCGCGACGGCGGTGAATTACAACCCGCTTTATTCGGAAAAAGAACTGATCCACCAGATCAATGACTCGGCGACCGATACGATGATTACGGCCGACCTTGAATTGCTTTACGGCAAAATGAAGCAGGTGATCGGCAAGACGACACTGGAGCGCCTGATCGTCTGCCGCTTTACCGATATTCTGCCGTTCCCGAAAAACATTCTGTTCCCGTTGCTCAAGGGCAAGGATCTTGCGAAGGTCGAGACCAGCAACTCCATCGAATGGTATGAAGATGTTATCGACCACAACCGGATGCCGGAGCCGGTGGATATAGATCCCGTCAGCGATGTCGCGCTCCTCCAATATACGGGCGGGACGACGGGCACGCCGAAGGGGGCGATGCTGACCCACCAGAATATCGTTGCGAACACGCTTCAATGTGCGCTGTGGCTTACGGGTGTGAACAAAGGCGAGGACAAGATGCTCGGCGTGTTGCCTTTCTTCCATGTATTCGCCATGACGACGGTCATGAATTTCAGCGTGCTCAACGCGCTGGAGATTGTCTGCCTGCCGCGTTTTGAACTGGAAGCGACGCTCAAGCTGATCCACAAAAAGAGGCCGCAATATTTCCCGGCTGTTCCGGCGATTTACAACGCGATCAACAATTACAAAAAGCTGGATGCTTTCAACCTCCGCTCCCTTAAAGCGTGTATTTCCGGCGGCGCGCCACTGCCTGTCGAGGTCAAGAAGACCTTCGAGAAAAACACCGGATGCGTTGTGGTCGAAGGCTACGGCCTGACCGAGAGCTCTCCGGTGGTCAGCGCGAACCCATTAGTAGGGATCAACAAGCCAGGCTCCATCGGTCTGCCGTTTCCCGGCACGATTGTCGAGATCATCAATCCCGACGACAAGAAAACGCCTGTCGCGCTGGGCGAGCGCGGTGAGCTTTGCGTACGCGGGCCGCAGGTCATGAAGGGATACTGGAACAAGCAGGAAGAGACGGACAATGTCCTGAAAGGCGGGCTGCTCTATACAGGCGATGTCGCGATCATGGACGAGGAGGGGTATCTGTTCATCGTCGACCGCATCAAGGACATGATCATCACCAACGGCTACAACGTCTATCCGCGCAATGTCGAGGAGGCGATCTATCAGCATGATGCCGTCGAGGAATGTATCGTGGCCGGTATTCCCGATGCCAACCGGGGCGAGATCGTCAAAGCGTGGGTGAAGCTGAAAGAAGGCGAAACGTTGAGTGTCGAAGTGCTCAAGGAATTCCTTTCACACCGCATCTCGCCCATGGAGATACCGCGTCAGGTGGAATTCCGCGACAAGCCATTGCCGAAAACGATGATCGGAAAGTTGTCACGCAAGGATATTCTTGCCGAAGAAAAGGCGAAGTAGTCCCAACCAATAAAAAACGCGGAAAATTATTTTCCGCGTTTTTTTCTTTATCCCCGCAGGCTTGCCCCGCATTTGGAGGTCACGGCCTCTATGATTTTCTTTGTAATGCCTTCGATCTCGGCATCGCCCAGCGTTTTGTCTTTCGGCTGGATCGTGACGTTGATGGCGACGGATTTCTTGCCGTCTTCCACGCCCTTGCCTTTGTAAACGTCGAACACGTCTATGCTGCCGATCATCTTGTCGGCGGAACGGGCGGCGCGGATGATATTTTCCGCCTCCACCGCATCATCCACGAGGAACGCGAAGTCGCGCTGTACGGGCTGGAACGGCGAGAGGGTCAGAAGCGGGCGGGCATTCGTGCGTTTCTTGACCGTAGGCGCATTGTTGAGGAATGCTTCGAACGCGGCAACGGGGCCCTTGATGCCCATGTCATCGAGAATGGCCGGATGAACCTCCCCGAAATAGGCAAGGACGTTTGCGCCGAGGCGCAGGCTTCCGGAGCGTCCGGGGTGGTAGTAGTCAGGCGCGTCGCGGCTGACCTGCAGGTTGCCGACAGGCGCGCCGGCGGCGGCCAATGCGGCCATGGCGTCCGCTTTCGCATCCAGTGCGTCTACGGCGCGGCTGGCGTCGTTTCCGGCCCAGTGGCGTGCGCCCTGACCGGTGTGACGGACGCCCGCGGCGACCGTCTTCTGGCCGTCCGTTTTTGCGGAGGTGAAGGCGGGGCCGACTTCGAAGAGTGAAGCATAGGCGTTGCCGCGATCCGCGTTCTTCTGCGCGGCCTCGATCAGGTTCGGCAGAATGCTCGGGCGCATCTGCGTCAGTTCGGAAGAGATCGGGTTTGTGAGCGCCAATGCCGGATTGTCGTTCGATCCGAACAGGCGCGCCGTTTCCTTTTTCATGAAGGACCATGTCACGCATTCGGACAGGCCGCGCGCGCCGAGGGCGGAGCGGGCCTTGCGGACGCGGGCAAAGTTTTCGGTTTCTGCCGGAGGAGGAACCGCGCCGCCGCTGCGTACGGAGAGGGCCGGGATATTGTCGAAACCGTGAACGCGGACGATTTCCTCGACAAGGTCGGCGCGTCCCTGAATGTCCGCGCGCCATGACGGCGGCGTGACTTTCTTGCCCTGAACATCGAAGCCGAGGGATTTGAGGATTTCGACCTGACGCTTTTCATCGATGGCCACGCCGGAGAGTTTTTCCGTGTAGGCAGAATCGAAATCGTAGCTGCGTTTCCAGTCG
>QFNK01000119.1 GCA_003240795.1 Micavibrio aeruginosavorus
CGCGTGGTTCAGGTTCGGACGTGATGCCTATCATCACACAATAAAAAAGATAAGCCTCCCATCGTTAGCGGTCACCGAGACCCCCTCTGAAAACAGAGAAGGGCTCTTTTGTTTCACTACCCAAAAACAAAAGATTTAAGACCATAAGGATGGCTTGGCCATGTTTCAGGATACCCATACGCAAAAAATAGACCCGGACCCTTACCAGGGCGGCGCGGCCGGTGTTGTTATTCCCTCTTTCACAAAAGCGCAGGATTTTCACGTTGTAACGCTTGGTTATGACGACATTCCCGCTTTCGTTTCCCTGCAGAAAATCGTGCGCGACAAGCTGGACGCCGACAAGAAGCACCACCTGAAAGAACGCACGCCGGAAGATCTGAAAACGCACCTTGATGCGGGCATGCCGCTCATCGGCGTGAAAGACGGCAAAGACGTTCTGGTGGGGCAAGTGCTGACAAGCTTTGCAGACAGCGCAGCCGCCAAAAACATCACTGATTATCCATTTCAGGGCAAAGAGAAGACGACCCTGATCATCCAGTCTTTTGCCGTACATCCGGATTATGAAGGACTTGGCCTCAGCAAGAAGATGCATGCCAAGATCATTGCCGTAGCCGCTGAAAACGGCAGGACGGAGCTGATGGCCAAGGTTGCGGATGACAATCCGAAAAGCCAGAAAAGCTTCGAAAAGAACCTTTTCAATGCCGCCGCGAAAGGCACGGACCCGGTCAAAGGGTACGATGTCACCTATTTCGCAAAGACGCTGAACGGGTGCAGCGCGGCACAGCCAAAGGTGGCCATGCAGCCTAAAATCGCTTAAGATAGAATAGTTTACAATTCTATCCCTGCGAAGGAGGCTTTTATGGCGGACACGGACTTTCTGGATCGTGCGAACGATATCCTGATCAATGTTTACGGGTTCTGGCCGGTTCAGTTCGCCAAGGGCAAGGGCGTTTACCTCTACGATACCGACAAGAACAAGTATCTGGATTTCGGCGCCGGTATCGCCGTCAACGCACTCGGCTACGCCCACCCCCGCTACACCAAGGCGCTGAAGAAGCAGATCGACACGCTTCATATGGGGCTTTGCTATGTCGCGGATGAGCAGCGCATGGAAGCCGCGGAAACGATCCTCGCCGTCAGCGAATTCGAGCAGGTGTTCTTCTGCTCCACCGGTGCGGAGGCCGTCGAGGGCGCTCTGAAAACCGCGCGCAAATGGGCGAAGGAAACCAAGGGCGCGGACTGCACCGACATCATTTACGTGAAGAACTCCTTCCACGGCCGCACGATGGGCGCGCTGTCCGTTATCGGTCAGGCGCATTACCGCGAGCCGTTCGAACCTTTGATGCCCGGCACGCACGAGGCGACGTTCAACGACCTTGCCAGCATCGAACGCCTGATGAGCGACAAGACCGCCGCCGTGATTATCGAACCCGTGATGGGCGAAGGCGGCATCATTTCGGCGACGCAGGAATTCATCGAAGGGCTTCGCGCGCTCTGTACGGAGCGTGACGTCTGCCTGATTTTCGACGAGGTTCAGTGCGGCATGGGCCGCCTCGGCACCATCTTCGCGTATGAGCATTTCGGCGTCGTGCCGGACATGATCTGCCTTGCGAAAGGGCTTGGCGCGGGCTTTCCCGTCGGTGCCTTTATGGGGATGAAGAAATACACATCCCATATCACCGCCGGAACCCACGGTTCCACCTATGGCGGAAACCCCCTCGCCTGCACGGCGGTCACGACCGTGATCAAAGAGCTGCTGCGTCCCGGATTTTTAGAGAATGTCGAAGAAACGGGCAAAATCCTGAAAGACGGGCTGGAGCAGATCGCCCGCGAAACGAATTTGGTCTCCGAAGTGCGCGGCGAAGGATTGATGCTTGCCGCCAACTATAACGGCGGGCCGGTCAAGGATTTCGTTAAAAAGCTCCTGAAAAACGGTTTGATCGCCCTTTCCTGCGGCGAGAATTCCCTGCGCCTTGTGCCGCCGCTGATCCTCACGCCCAAAGAAGCGAAGGAAGGGCTGGCAATCCTGCGCGAGACGCTGGCGGCTGTTTAAAACTATTACTGAACCATTTTTCCGCCGTGGCGTTGGAATGCTTTTAAAGGTATTCTGAACGCCATGGAATTATTGGACAAAATGATGGGAAAGCCTGCCGTTCGCTACGGCCTGCGCTTTTACGAGAATATAGAGAACGATAATATCGGCCTTCTCGCCGCCGGTGTTGCCTTCTATTTCTTTCTGGCGGCGTTTCCGGCCATCGGTGCCCTGATATCGCTCTATGGGCTTTTTTCCGATCCGGCGTTCATTACGAACCAGTTTCAGAACCTCGATAATTTCCTACCGCCGGAATCCTTAAAAATCCTGGCGGATCAGGCCCTGTCCATTTCCTCCACCAGCGGCACGGCGCTCGGGCTTGGCGTTATCGTCGGTCTTTTGCTGACGATTTACAGCACGACCAAAGGCGTGAAGGCGCTTATGACCGGCCTGAACGTCGCCTATAACGAAAAGGAGAAGCGTAACTTCGTCGTGTTGAATTACACTTCGTTTATTCTGACCTTCGTCATGCTGGTTTACATGATTTTCGCGCTCACCATGATCGCCATCATGCCCGCCGTGTTCAGTTTCCTGCATATCCCGCAATCCGTCAGCACGACGCTACTCGCCGCACGCTGGCCGCTCCTGACCGTATGCGCGATTATCGGTCTGCAGATCGTTTATTATTACGCGCCTTCTCATACCACGCCGCGCTGGCGGTGGTTTAGCTGGGGCGCCCTTATCGCCGCGCTGTTCTGGCTGGGTGCATCGTCCCTCTTCTCCCTCTTCGTTTCGAATTTCGGGAATTATAATGAAACCTACGGCTCGCTCGGCGCGGTTGCCGTGCTTTTGCTCTGGTTCTGGCTCAGCGCGCTGACCATCCTGATCGGGGCGGAAGTCAACGCATCCCTCGTCACGTACCGCCGCGAAAAGATAAGCCTGGCCGAGGCATCGGGCGAATCCTCATAATTTTGGAAAACCTGTTTCCCGCGCTGTATTCCATGGCCGTTTCCTGATAAAAGGAACCATGGCTGAAAGACTTCTCGATATCCAAAATCTTTGCGTCGATTTCAACACGACGGACGGCGTTTTCAATGCCGTGAAGAATGTTTCCTTTTCCATCGACCGCGGGCAGACCGTCGCGCTCGTCGGGGAAAGCGGTTCGGGCAAGTCCGTCACCGCCATGTCGGTGATGCAGCTTCTGCCCTATCCGCTTGCCTCCCACCCCGCCGGATCGTCCATCAGGTTCGAGGGGCAGGAATTGATCGGCAAGAACGATGTTTTCATGCGGACCATCCGCGGCAGCCAGATCGGCATGATTTTTCAGGAACCGATGACTGCTCTCAACCCGCTCCATACGATCGAGCGGCAGATCGGGGAGATTTTGAAACTGCACCAGCGTCTGCCCGATGCAAAGGTGCGCGCACGCGTCCTCGAACTGCTGGACATGGTGCAGCTTCCGAAACTGAAAGACCGCCTCAACGCCTACCCGCACGAGCTTTCCGGCGGCCAGCGCCAGCGCGTGATGATCGCCATCGCGCTTGCCAACAATCCCGAACTTCTGATCGCGGACGAGCCGACGACGGCGCTCGATGTTACCGTGCAGGCAGAAATCCTCGAACTTCTGGAGAAACTCCAGAAAGATCTGGGCATGGCGATGCTGATGATCACGCATGACCTTTCGATCGTCGAAAAATTTGCGGATCATGTGTGCGTGATGAAGAACGGGGAGATTGTGGAGCAGAATGCCGCCGCCGCCCTCTTCGCCAATCCGCAGCGGGACTACACCAAAACGCTTCTGGGGTCGCAGCCGCGCGGCATCGTCTCGCCCGCGCCCGCCGATGCACCCGTTGTCATCGATGTCAAAGACATGCGGGTGCATTTCCCGCGTGCCAAAAACTTCCTTGGCAAAGTCACGGATGTTGTGAAGGCCGTAGACGGCGTTGACGTTACCATCCGTGCCGGCCACACGCTCGGCGTTGTCGGCGAAAGCGGCTCGGGCAAATCGACGCTCGGCTTCGCCATCCTGCGCCTCGTCAACGGACAGGGACAGGTGCGTTTCAACGGCACCGATATCTCCACCTTCACGCGCAAGGACATGACGCCGCTGCGCGAGGACATGCAGATCGTGTTTCAGGACCCGTTCGGGTCGCTGTCGCCGCGCATGAGCGTTGCCGACATCATCGGCGAGGGTCTGAGAATCCATCGCAAGGAACTCACGCCTTCACAACGCGACGACCTTGTCGTGAAATCACTGGAAGAAGTTCACCTGAAACCGGACACGCGCCACCGCTATCCGCATGAATTTTCCGGCGGCCAGCGCCAGCGTATCGCGATTGCCCGCGCCATGGTGCTGGAGCCGAAATTCGTTGTTCTGGACGAGCCGACCTCCGCGCTCGATGTGTCCGTTCAGGCGCAGATCGTCGACCTGCTTCGTGAAATCCAGAAGAAGAACAACCTCGCCTACCTTTTCATCAGCCACGATCTGCGCGTTGTCCGTGCCATGGCGCATGACCTGATCGTGATGAAGGACGGCAAGGTCGTTGAAAGCGGCAGCGCCGCCGATATCTTCGCCGCGCCCAAAGAAACCTACACGAAAGTGCTGATGGACGCCGCGCTCAACCTAAAGGCGCGTCACGCGGCCTAGCCACTCTTACTCGACCGGGTTGTTCTGCATGCCCCATTGATACGCGCGGGACAGCGCGGTGATGCATGTGGCGATGATAAAGAAAATCGCGATATGCACCGGGATCGACAGCACGAGCCCCATGGACGCCGCCGCGACACGGCTCAGCTCATCATCACCGCCGGACACCGTTGCGATCATGCCCGCGACAAGGCCGTAAACGGAAAACGCAACGATGAACAAAAGGCCGGCCATAAAATTCACGCCGAACAGTTTCCACGCCATACCGCGGGACGTGCGCAGCACATCCCCCAGCGTCAACGCAACACCTTGCGCCTGCGCAGGGAAGAGGAACGAGAGACGCAGAAACCAGTACATGGCCGCCAGCGTGGCAGCCAGCATCACGATATTTGCGATCAGGACCATGCCCATCGCTTCGACCGGAACAAAATTTTCTGCGATATAGGTCATACCGCTGAGGATCAGCGAGAAAGCACCCGTTAGCCCCGCGAACGTCAGGATGAATTTAAGCTCCTCCCCCGTAATGGCGAAGGGGTTGACCGGTTTCGTGCTGTCCGGCCCGTTCAAGGCGACGCGGTGCCATGACAGGACAAAGCATCCGTAGATAAAAAAGGACGGGATCATCAGGATCAATGAAAGATGGCCCATGCCATTCAAGACCATCGCCTGTTTTATCACCGCGATCACGATGACCAGAGGCAGCGCGTATTTCAAATGCGCGGCGAAGGTACCGAGATTTTGGCGCATAAAGTAAAAGGCTTCGCGGCTGAGGGAGATGGTTCCGGGTTTTGACATGTTGTACTTCTTTCTATCTTTGCAATGTTATTCGCCGATGGCGGTTCCTTCGCGGCGCGGATCGGCGGCGCCGGTCATGCGCCCCTGCGCGTCATAGACAATCGCGGTCAGGCCACTGTTCAGCGGCGTGATCTTGACAGGATGGCCGAAATTCTGGAGCGGCTCGCTCATCGCCGGAGCCAGCGTTTCCGCCTCCAGCTCTATCCCGCGCCCGCGGCTGACGATGTTCGGCGCGGCCAGCGCGGATTTAATGTCCTGCTTCCAGTCCACAACCGCGATAATCCGCTGCAGAACATATCCCATGATGCCGCTGCCACCGGCGGAGCCAGTAATCATCAGCGGCTTTCCGGACGGCTGGAACACAATAACGGGCGTCATGGTGGAACGCGGACGCTTTCCGCCTTCGACGCGGTTTGCGACCGGCTTTCCATCGACTTCCGGCACAAAGGAGAAATCCGTCAGCTGGTTGTTCAGCATGAACCCGTCAACATACATGCGCGATCCGAACGCGTCTTCGACACTGTCCGTCATCGACACGATATTGCCGCGCACATCGACCAGCGTGAAGTGCGACGTTCCCAGCGGCTTTGGATAAACCGGTTCCTTGGCAGGAAGCATCTTTTCCCA
>QFNK01000120.1 GCA_003240795.1 Micavibrio aeruginosavorus
ACCGCCTGTTTCGGCAAGGAGCGGAGCGCTTCCGTCAGCTCGTTCGCACGCGCCTGATCGATCGTGCCTTTCTTAATCGCCAGTGCGAGGGCAAGGCAGGCCAGCGTTGTGAGCTGTGTCGTAAAAGCCTTTGTCGATGCGACGCCGATCTCCGGCCCGGCCAGCGTGTGGAGGGCGATGTCGGATTCGCGCTCGATCGTGCTTTCGATCGTGTTGACGATAGAGACGATCTTTTGTTTCTGGCGCTTGCAGTAGCGGAGCGCCTCCAGCGTGTCGAGCGTCTCGCCGGACTGCGATACTAATACGGCGACGCCGCCTTCGGGCATCGGCGCTTCGCGGTAGCGGAATTCGGAGGCGATGTCGAATTCAACCGGCATGCGGGCGATTTGTTCGAACCAGTATTTGGCAACGTGGCAGGCATAAGACGCCGTGCCGCAGGCAACCAGCGTCAGGCGCGGCGCCTTGGCGAGCGTTTCGATGACGCCTTCGGGGAACGTGATCTTGTTCGTGGCCGGATTGATGAAGGAATTCAGCGTGTCACCGATGACTTCAGGCTGTTCATAGATTTCCTTGAGCATGAAGTGCGGATACTGCCCCTTGCCGGATGTGGCGCCGGACTGTGCCGTGATACGCGTCGGACGTTCGACATTGTCGTTGGAGCGCGTGTAGATACGCACCGATTGCCTGGTCATGGTGATGCGGTCGCCGTCTTCGAGGAAGCAGATCTTGCGCGTAAAAGGGGCGAGCGCATAGGAATCGGACGCGAGGAACATTTCCCCTTCGCCGTAACCGACCGCCAGCGGCGTTCCCTGACGCGCGCCGATGATGAGGTTGTCTTCGCCCGTGAAGATGATGGCGAGCGCATAGGCGCCTTCCAGTCTGTTAAGCGCGGCGTCGGCGGCATCCTGCGGCGACATGCCCTGTTTCAGATTGTGCGTGACGAGGTGCGCGATAACCTCGGTATCCGTGTCGGAGGTGAAGCGGCATTGATGCGCCAGCAATTCTTCCTTGATCTCCATATAGTTTTCAATGATGCCGTTGTGGACGACGGCAACGCGGTCTGTCGCATGCGGGTGCGCGTTGTTTTCCGTCGGGCCGCCATGCGTCGCCCAGCGCGTGTGACCGATACCGATCATGCCGGAGAGCGGCTCCTTCGCTAAGCGTGTGTCGAGGTTCGCGAGTTTTCCTTCGGCGCGGCGGCGTTCGATGTTGCCGTTCACAAGGCAGGCGATACCGGCGGAGTCATAGCCGCGATACTCAAGCCTGCGCAGACCTTCCACCAGGCGTGGCGCTGCATCTTCTTTTCCGATGATACCGATAATTCCGCACATATTACTTCTTCTTTCTGTTGCGATAGAGGGTGGCCCAGCCTTCTTTGATCATTTGGTGGGCGCGGGCGACGATGAGGGCGTCTTTGGGAACGTCATGCGTGACGACGGAACCGGCGGCAACGAAAGAGCCGTCCTCGAGCTTTACGGGCGCGACGAGCGTCGCGTTGGAGCCGACGAAAACGCCATTGCCGATGATGGTCTTATGCTTGTTGAAACCATCGTAGTTGCACGTGATGGTCCCTGCGCCGATGTTGGATTTTTCGCCGACCTGTGCATCGCCGATATAGGCGAGATGGTTTACCTTCGCGCCTTTTTCGATGGTGCTTTTTTTCACTTCGACGAAATTGCCGATCTTTGCGCCTTCCCCGATTTTCGCGCCGCCGCGAATACGGGCGAAGGGGCCGACGGAGGCGCCGCTTTCGATCGTCACATCCTCGATATGCGAGAAAGCATGGATCGCCACATTGTTTTCAACGCGCACATTTTTGCCGAAGACAACATTCGGTTCGATCACGATATCCTGACCAAATGCCGTATCATAGGCGAGCGTCACGGAGTTCGGATCGACCAGCGTCACGCCGCCCGCCATCGCCTTGTCGCGCAGCATGACCTGCGCCATGCGCTCATGCTCGGAAAGCTCGGTACGCGTGTTGATGCCCCACACCCACTGCACATCGCATTCCACGACATAGGTCAGGAAGCCGTCCTTTTCCGCAATGCGCGGCACGTCGGTCAAATAATATTCGCCTTGCGCGTTGTCGGTGTTCAGCTGGTCCAGCCATTTGGACAGATGTTTTGCGGGAATGCAGAAGTTGCCAGCGTTGCAGAGGCGGATCGCCTTTTGATCTTCGTTCGCGTCCTTTTCCTCGACAATGCGGTCGAGCGTGCCGTCATCATGGACGATCATGCGGCCCAGACCTTTCGGCGATAGAGGACGCACAGCCATAACCGACAGGCCGTCCCAGGCGATCATTTCCTCGATCTTCGATTTATCCAGGAACGGCTCATCCCCCAGAAGGATCAGGACTTTGCCGTCAAAACCCTTTAAATGCGGAATGGCCGCCTTGGCGGCGTCGCCCGTGCCGCGCTGCTCCGTCTGGATCGCGACCTGATGCGGGGCGACGGCGGCGGCAACGTCATCCATGCCCGGCGCGGTCACGACGATGATTTTTTCCGGCGACAGGCTCTCCGCCAGTTCGATCAGCCAGCCGATCATCGGGCGCGCGGCGATCTGGTGCATCACCTTCGGCAGGGCGCTTTTCATGCGCGTGCCTTTTCCGGCGGCGAGGATAACAATGGCGAGAGGCTGGCTACGTTTCATTGTGACACTTTTGCCGAATCGGAATGGCTTCTCAAGTCACAAGGTATTTCAGACGGTAACATTCCCCCTAGCGTTTCAGGGCAAGCGTCCGGCCCGCCCCCTTGTAACCCGTCATATGCATGAAAAGCGTGCCGTAATCGGTTTTGACGCGGATGCGGACGGGCACGGCGGGGGCGCCGTCCGCCATCTTCGCCAGCCAGATGGTCGGCATGGTGCCTTTGGCGCGTCCCTGCTCCTGTATCGACATCCAGCCGCGGGGCTTGTCGTGCCATTTTCCGGCGATCGGTTTTACCTCCACCGTGCATTCGGTGGCGGGGCCGGCATAGACATTCAGGTCGGATTTTTTCAGCTCCACCTCCCCCACCGGATGGAAGATGAGGGCGTAGCGGCGGTCGCCGTCGAAGATTTCATCGCGCCCTTCGCATTTTCCGCCCTCGGCAACCCTGTTCATCACGGCCAGTGTGGAGGTCAGGACATCGGTGGTGCCGTCGGTCAGGGCCTTGTCCTTTTCCTCGTCCCGGGCGCCTTTCTTGTCGGTGATGCGGTAGCCTTTGAATGTGCGGTTCTTGTTATAAAAGAATTCGTTTATTTCCTTCTCCGTGCGCCATGTCGTGTCGGAGAAATGCTTTTCCGCCGTGGCGGATCCGGTTTTCGCATCATACCAGCCTTCGCTCTGGAAGATGCCTTTCCATGGCGCGAGCTTTGCGAGCATCCCGTGCGTGTAGGCCGCAAGCTGAAGGTAATAGCGGTTCTTTTTCGCCGTATCGACAGTCAGGTGCGAGGAGACGACGTGGAAGCCGCCCGCATAGACATCGTAATCCATTTCCTGACGCGGCGCGGTGTTTACATCCTTTGCGGCCAGGGCGGGGAGAGGTAAAACGGCAGCGCTAAATATAATGGCCGACAGTGAGATAATGCGCGCCGCCCATGCCTTCCTTGAAACTTTTGATGCCTTCGGTTTCGCCATTGATTCCTCCAAGATCGAGTTCCTTGATACCTGTTGCTTTCAGGCGTTTTGCCGCTTCCCACAAAAGGAAATGATGCGCGCTCGTATCCCTGCCCGCATCGGTTGTCCATCCGGCGACATAGGTGGACGAGCGGCCATGCGCGGCGATGAGAATAAAAGCGACAGGCGTACCTTTCAACACTGCCGCCGCCGCATGGAGGTTTCCGGTTTGCGCAAGAACATCAGTATATTTGTGCAGAAAGTCCGGTGACGGCCCGTTATAACCGCGCGCCGATTTATCAGCAGCGTACAGGCCGATCATGTTTGAAAGATGGCTTTTATCGCCATTCCAGACAATATCGAGACCCGCTTTTTCCGGCTTGTTCAGCTTGTTGCGCCAGTTGGATTTTAAATTTGCGCGGAGCGTTTCCTCATCCTGCGTCAGGTCGAGCCAGTATGTTTCGTATCCGCCGCGGTCAAGGCGTGTCAGGCCGTATTGGGAAATCATTTTCTGCGCGGCCGGGCCGTCGGCGACTTCGGGTATAACGCGGCGTTTGCGGCCGACGCGTGCGGGAAATTCGCGGTTGAATGTTTCGAAGAAGCGCTTCACATGCATAGCGTTGCCGAACCCTTCGAACCAGAGGGGGCCGCGGTCCAGGATTACGGCGTGGATGAGATTAAAGAAAATGCCTGCTTCGAAAATCTGGACGAGGCCCGCTTCGCGGCCGTCGATTTCAATGACACCCCAGCGCGGTTTTTGCCGCGCAATCGGAGCCTGAACGCGGGCGTAGCTGTAACTTTGCAGAAGGTTCGAGCGCGGGATACGGGAGAAGCGTTCCTCCCATTCATCAATGGATAGCGTGTTCCATTTGATTGCGCATGTCATGATCGCCGCCCTTCTTTCCCCGCGCCTCATCAAAGCTGGCGATCAGTTCCCTGTCAACGGAGATCGAAGATTCGTTGTCGTTTTCCGGCGCCTTGGCGACGAGGCCGTCGGCGGCAAGCTTGCGTGCAACCTGATCGGCCATCTGCGGTACGACCTGCTGCACGATCTGCGCGACAACGCGCGGATCGACATCTGGCGGTGCAGATTGCTGCGTGCCAGTTGGCGGCTGCAGCGGCTGCTCCGTCGGCGGTGGTGCGGGGATGGGCTGCTGCGGCTGTGCCGGGGGCGCTTCCGGTTGCGGCGGCGGATTGTTCGGCGCAGGCGGGTTGTGCGGTGTCGGCATCGGGGGCGCCTCGGGGGTGCTCGGGACGTTGCCCGGATCGACTTCCGGCTGCGTTCCGGGCTGGCCCGGCTGGATTTCCGGTGTCGGCGTCGGCGCAACAGGTTGCGGTGTTTCCGGCTGCTGGCCTTTTTCTTCTTCCTGGTCCTGAAGCATAAGGGGAGCCGCAGCGCCCGTTTTGCCGCGCATGACGGTCAGAGCATCCTGAGTCTGGCCGCGCATCGTATGCAGGGCGCGCAGGAAACGTTCCGGATTTTCAATCGCGGGCAGGCGGACGTCGCCGACAAAACGGCAGTCCAGCATCAGGTAGCCGTAGTTGAGCAGACGGCCAAACCATCCTAGATCGAGTTTCTCGCCACGGATTTCCTCGTGGTCGATCTGGTGCACCTTGACGAACAGCAGACCTTCCTTGTGAATGACGCGGCGGTCAGTCAGGCCGATTTCCGTGGATAGCACCTTGACCACGAATAAGAAAAAGACGAGGAAACCGCCGCCCATTAGGAACAACATCGTGCCGTTCCCAATCGTGAGAAGCATGTTGGCGATATGATAGCTGTTCACGACAGAATTGCTGGCGAGAAGAATTTTGGTCATCAGAGAGTTAAGCAGCCAGCCCGCACCCGCCATCACGCCGAACCAAAAAAGCCCGCGCAGGACGTAAATCCAGTGCAGGCGGGCGATGCCGACCAGTTCTTCTTCTTTAGTCACTATTTTTTTGACGTATGCCATTGCTCCTCCGGTTCTTTGTCCGACCTCTCTTTGAAACAAATGATTTGCCCCGAAATTGGTTCCGGCGGGCAGAAAACCGCGAGATATGACCCTATTTTTCCAATGGGATAAGCGGGCGGCGGGCGGCCTTTGCCGTGTGGATTTCAGCCAATGTCTTGTTCAGGGCCACAAACCGCTTGGCCGAGGAGGGGTGAGAACTTGCCGCCAGATGGATGGTTTCGGGATAAAGGGCGGCAAGCCTTCGCGCGAACTGGATCCCTTCCGCCGGATCGTACCCTGCCCTTGCCATCATATAGAGGCCGATATAATCCGCTTCGGATTCAAAGTCCTGCGACCATGCGGACATGCCGATATCATCCAGAAGGCCAGAAAAATCCATGCCCGTTCCGGCCTCGATCACCAAGGCCGCAACGCTGGCCAGAAGGCGGTTCATCTGCTTCGCCTCAATATGCAGGCGCGCATTGTGGGCAAGCTCGTGCCCCAAGACGTAAGCCAGACGGTTGTCGTCATTC
>QFNK01000121.1 GCA_003240795.1 Micavibrio aeruginosavorus
TGGAATTGCCGTCGAAATCACGGTCGGAAGACGTACCTAGGTGGTATTTCACGTCGCCCGAACCTTGGACATCATTCGGCACGGCGGAATTGCCCTGGAATTCTGAGAAGACAGCCGTAAACGGCTTGCCCATTACGTTTGTCAGGACGTTCAGGCGGCCGCGGTGCGCCATGCCCACCACGATTTCCTTCAGGCCCAGCTGGCCGCCGCGCTTCATGATCTGCTCGATACACGGGATCAGGGATTCACCGCCGTCGAGACCGAAACGCTTGGTACCGACATACTTGGTATGCAGGAACTTTTCAAAGCATTCCGCGGCGACCAGGCGTTGCAGGATCGCGCGTTTGCCGTTGACCGTGAATTCCGTCTGGTTGCGCGGCTCTTCGATACGCTCCTGGATCCAGGACTTCTCTTCCGGATCGGACATGTGCAGGAATTCAACGCCGATCGTGCCGCAGTATGTCTGCTTGAGCGCCGTCATGATTTCATCGAGCGTCGCATATTCCATGCCGAGAACACCACCGACGAAAATCGTCTTGCCCTTGTCCGCGTCCGTAAAGCCGTAATGCGCGGGATCGAGTTCCGGATGGTAGTCGATAACCTTCAGGCCCAGCGGATCGAGGTTTGCGAGCAAGTGGCCGCGGGCGCGGTAAGCGCGTATCAGTTGCAGGGCGCGGATCGAATCCAGCGCCGTCTGGCGCGCATCGCCCGATGCGGCGGAAGGCTGGCCGTGCGTGTTGGCGTTGTTATTGGCAGGCTGCACGCCTTCAAAGCCGTTCTGGTCGCGGCGGTTTTCGCTCGGCGTCCAGCTCGCGCCATGGAGTTCGCGCAGAACGCCGACCTCGCGGTCGTTCAGGCCCTTGAAGAAGTCCTTCCAGCTTGCATCCACGCTACCCGGATTTTTGAGGTAGCTGGCATAAAGATGGGCGATATATTCGGAGTTTACACCGGTCAGGAAGGAAAGATTCTCGGACATTTCTATATTGCGCCCGCCCCGTAACGGGCGGCTCCTTTATTTGTCATTTGAATAGGTTGCGGCTTTTCATCCGCAAGGCGGCATATTACAGCCAAGGCCCGCAAACAAAAAGCCCTAACCTTGTACGCTTTACAGTAAATTTTGCAAGGGTTGCGAGCGTTACAGCCTGTGGCCGAGCGCGGCGGACAAGCTTGAAAGAGCTTCCCGCTCCGCAGCACTGATGTTGAGGTGGTCGAGGGCGCTATGCGCTTCTTCCCCGCCGATCAGGCTAGATAAAAGCGACTGGAAAAATCCGGCATCATGCCCCGCGGTTGCCGCGCCGTCTGCCGTTTCGCGGAATGCCATCGCAACGCCCAATGCGATATCCAGGATCAGACCTTTAAACGCCGAGAGGTCTCCCGCGCCCATCATGGTGACAAGGTCGTCCACAAGGGAGGATGCCTCCGACGGCACCGCGCCGATGTCCTTCGACCACGATGGCCAAGCCCCGCGCTCTGCAAGACAGTCCATCAGCACCTTCTGAGAGAACGGCGGCAAGCCCGTCTTCATCGCATAACCGCGCAGGATTTCGGTCAGGGATTGTATCTCTGCCTCCTGCGCGTCCCACCCGCCCGTAACGTCCGAAAAACTGACATACAGTCCGGCGCGGTACGGCAGGGATACCAGCATCTTCTGCCGCTCCGGTGAAAGGGCATCATAGATTTCATTCGCGCTGTAGGCCGATGGCTCCATAGGAACGTCCTTTCCGTTGATGGGAACAAGGTAGTATGAAAGGCGGAAAAGAAAAAGGCCGGATCGCTCCGGCCTCTTTTAAAGAATGTTCGGGGACGGGACTACGCCGCCATCGCCTTGACCACGGCTTCGCCGAGACCTGCAGGGGAATCGGAAACAACGAAACCGGCTGAGCGCATAGCTTCCATTTTCGCCGCCGCCGTGTCGTCGCCGCCGGAGATGATGGCGCCAGCATGGCCCATACGCTTGCCCGGAGGAGCCGTTGCACCGGCGATAAAGCCCGCGATCGGTTTCTTCGTTTTCAGGGATTTGTAGTATTCGGCCGCTTCGATCTCCGCCGTACCGCCGATTTCGCCGATCATGACGATGCTTTCCGTTTCAGGGTCATTCATGAACAGTTCGAGGCAGTCGATGAAGTTCGTGCCGTTGACAGGGTCGCCGCCAATGCCGATACAGGTGGATTGACCGAGGCCGGCCGCGCCTGTTTGCGCAACAGCTTCATAGGTCAGCGTGCCGGAGCGGGAAACGATCCCGACCTTGCCGCGCTTGTGGATGTGACCCGGCATAATGCCGATTTTGCATTCGCCCGGCGTAATGACGCCCGGGCAGTTCGGGCCGATCAGGCGCGTTTTGGAACCGGACAGGGCGCGTTTTACCTTCACCATGTCCAGAACAGGAATACCTTCGGTTATGCAGACGACCAGCGGGATTTTCGCGTCGATCGCTTCGAGGATGGAGTCAGCCGCGAATGGAGGCGGAACATAGATCACGGAGGCATTCGCGCCCGTTTTCTTGACGGCTTCGTCCACCGTGTTGAAGACCGGCAGGCCGAGGTGGTTTTGACCGCCCTTGCCCGGCGTTACGCCCCCAACCATTTTCGTGCCGTAGGCGATTGCCTGTTCGCTGTGGAACGTGCCTTGCGCGCCCGTGAAACCCTGACAGATCACCTTCGTGTCTTTGCCTACCAATACGGCCATTTTCGTCTCTTTCGCTGAAGTTCGAGTGAACGGTTTAAAAGTCCCCTTCTTTATAAAGACATGGCCCGCGAAATCAAGGTTTGGATACCCCTAAAAAGCGCCTTTTCTTCCCCTCCTTCGGCAACAAAAATCCATGAATTTACTTTATGTTAAACGAAGGCGTTTATGATGGGCGGAAATAAGCTAGGGGAATTGTACAAGGATACAAAATGGCAGCGAGTCCGGACATAGAAATCACCCAAAAGGACAGGCGGCAGGCCGCGCGCGACAACCGCGAAGCCCTGGCCCGCAAGATTTCCGGGCAAAAGCCTTCTGACCTCGCCGAATATCTTTTAAGCAATTTCGAGACGTTCGAGCGCATCCTGCCCCGCGGCGCGGACCTCGATGAAACGATCGACACCCTGCGCGGCGGCGACAAAGCCGAACAAAAGAAAACCAAAAAGCTTCTGGGCAAGGCCGTCAGCCGTTTGAAAGACAACGCGGTAGAAGGGCTGGCCTTTAAAAAGCTTGGCATCAAAGAAGCATCGGCATCCGATTACTCCTTCAAGCGTGAACGCGAAGCGGCCAAGATTAAAAAACAGCGCGGAAAACTCTTATCCGCTGCGGCAAACGTAGGAAAATTTGCTACAGGTATCGCCGCCGCCCATATTATCGTGCCCGCAAAAGCGGTGCAGGCATTGGGCGCTGCGGTAAAACCTTTTGGCTATCTGCTCAAAAGCATGGGGCAACTCGCTGCCGCATATCCGAAGCCGGCTGCACTGACCCTGTCCGCCGCCCTCGCGGGCGCGGCGGGATATGGTTTGTCGCCCGTCGATTCCGCGCCCTACCTGACAAAAATGAATCCGGAATATGCGAAGGCATTCAGCAGGGCCTGCACACCTGATGTATTAAAGGGAAACTCTCCCCTGAATGCCCAGTATGCGATTTACTTCGAACCCGACGGCAAAAACCCGCGCGCCGAGCATGCCTATCACACGATGATGTCAGGGGCGCGTCACGGGGTCCCCGCTATCGGTTTGCACTTCATCTCCTACTTCGAAACAATCGGGTTCAGGGAAATGATGGCGCAAAAATCCAGCGCCTCGAACCCCTTCCAGTTCCTGAACGAAACCAAGCTTGTCTATCTTAAACGCTATGGAGCGCAAACATTCGAATATCAGGAAGCCGCCGACCGGATTGCCGCGCGCACTGGCAAACCGTCAGACCATTTGCTCGTAAACGCTATAGATACCGTACGCAGTACGGACGAAACAAAACTAAGGGAAATGGCACGCTCGCAAAAAATGCCGGGCAGTATATATGAAGGCATTCGCACCGCCGACCTCTCCGCGATGGCATCAGAATTGATTGCATTGGATATTGCGAAGCAGAAGCCTGGAATAAAAAATCCGTCCAACACCCCCGAACAAGTGTTGGATATGATCGTGGATTATTATGACGAGCACCATTTCCTTGGCATGGGAAACTATGCCCTTCTCAGTAATGTGGCAAAAAAATACCCGAACCTTCCGTTGTCAGACAAGACACAGCTTGCAAAGCACGTTGGTGAAAAAGATGCTGGAAAAATTACAGAATTTGCGAAAGCAAACCCTGTTTTCTTCAAGGACAGCACTACCGCGCCGCAAGCGCTGGCCGCCATCAAGCAGAAGTTCGTCGACTTCGTAAAACCGGAATACCAGCGCTTTGCCGCAAGCTACACCGGTACTCAGTCCGTATCGCATATCTGTCTTGCGGAGTCCGGTATCAAGAATATCCCGGAAACAATACCGCGATATCAGGTGCTGGCCCTTCAGGTTACAGGCGCGTATCAGGCCTATATCCCTGACACGGTAAAAACCGGCCTTCAAAAAGGTTTTATACAGGCGACCAACTATTTCAGCCCGGAAACGCAAACCGTTGAAATCAAAACGCAGGATAGGAATAAAATGAGTATCGAGACTCTGATCCTGCAGGAATCACAACCAGGAACGCTTGTGAACGTGCCGCTTCCGACACCGCGCCCTGAATATAAGATAAAGCAGGCAAAGCCACTTCCCGTCATATAAAAAAACGCCCCTTGCGGGGCGTTTTGAATTATGCGGCTTTCTGTGCCTTTTCGGTGGCTTCGACCACCTTTTTGGCGGCATCGGCCAGATTGTCGGCCGCAATGATCGGCAGGCCGGAATTGTTGAGGATTTCCTTGCCCTCTTTCACGTTCGTCCCTTCGAGGCGAACGACAAGCGGAACGGAGAGCGAGACTTCTTTCGCGGCGGCGATGATGCCGTTCGCGATGATGTCGCACTTCATGATACCGCCGAAGATGTTGACCAGAACGCCTTTGACGTTCTTGTCGGACAGGATGATCTTGAACGCAGCCGTAACGCGTTCCGTCGTCGCGCCGCCGCCGACATCCAGGAAGTTTGCAGGCTCGCCGCCATACAGCTTGATGATGTCCATCGTCGCCATCGCAAGACCGGCGCCGTTGACCATGCATCCGATGTTGCCTTCCATGCGGACATAGGACAGTTCCCAGTCTTTCGCGATACGCTCGTTCTCGTCCTCTTCGGACTCATCGCGCATACCGTTCACAGTTGCCTGACGGAACAGGGCATTGTCGTCGAAGTTCATTTTCGCATCCAGCGCGAGGACTTCGTTCTTGTCCGTCACGATCAGCGGATTGATCTCGACGATCGAGCAGTCCAGCTCGATAAACGCCTTGTAAAGAGCGGCAAAGAATTTCTGCGCACTCTTCATCGCATCGCCTTCCAGGCCTAGGCCGAATGCCAGCGTACGGGCATGGTGGCTCTGGAAACCGGCCGCAGGGTCGATTGCGACGCGCGTGATTTTTTCAGGATGGCTGTGCGCCACTTCCTCGATATCCATACCGCCTTCGGTGGACGTCATGAACGTCACGCGGGACGTCGCACGGTCGAGAACGACGGAGCAGTAATATTCTTTTTTGATGTCAACGCCGTCCGTGACATAGAGGCGCTGAACCAGCTTGCCTTCCGGACCCGTCTGGATCGTCACCAGCGTTTCGTTCAGCATCGCCGTCGCAGCGGCCTTTACTTCATCGGCCGTCTTGCAGAGACGGACGCCGCCCTTGCCTTCCGGGTTGTTCTTGAACTTGCCCGCGCCGCGGCCGCCTGCATGAATCTGCGCCTTGACGACATACAAAGGACCCGGCAGCTCGGAAGCGGCTTTAACGGCCTCATCAACGCTCATGGCAGGAATACCCTTCGGTACGGCCACGCCGTATTTCGCCAGAAGTTCCTTTGCCTGATATTCATGGATATTCATGTTGTGTCAGTCCTTTGATTTCATTCAGTAAATGCAGAATTGCGGTAAAATCTCACCATTTTCTACCACTGCGGCGCGGCAATGACAAACCCCTAATTT